>NZ_JBNCKT010000009.1:0-86020 GCF_049841675.1 Micromonospora sp. DT4 | reverse complement strand
AAGCCCAAGCGAAAGCCAGCCACTACCGCAAACGACTCGAAGCCATAAAAAGTAACGAACCTCCGTAGCAGTACTAGCAGGCCGGTGGTGATCGCCGTGGACAGCGCTTCGGTGAGGCCGGCCAGGGTGGAGCCGTGTTTGCCGACGCGCAGGTCGACGTGGGTGAGCTTAGAGGGCATTCGATGAATCTCTGTCCCATTGTGATCTATTTGCGGTGGGCCCGATACGCGCCACCTGTCGGGCGAATGGCTATTTGGCCATGCCCTGGCGGGTCGGTGGACGCCTCTTTCATCCTGATATGCGCTCCGGATTCCGTCCGACGTAGAGCTGACCGTGAATCGCCGCTCATGTCGGCTGCCGCTCTCCCGGCTTCGTCCAGAGTAGATCTCTACCGTGACTGCTCGCCGTGCCTACCCCAGCGACATCTCCGACGCCCGCTGGGCGCTGATCGGACCAGCCTTGCTCGCCTGGCAGCAGGCCCGCCTCGACCGGCGGCCCACCGGCGAGCCGGCCCGCACCGACGTACGGGAGGTGCTGAACGCCATTTTCTACGTCAACCGGACGGGGATCGCCTGGAAGTACCTTCCCCATGACTTTCCGCCACACACCACGGTGTACTACTACTATGCCGCCTGGCGCGACGAGGGCATCTTCGCCCAGCTCAACGTCGAGATGACCGCTCTGGCCCGGGTCAAGGCCGGCCGCGACCCGCAGCCCACCGCCGCCGTCATCGATACACAGAGCGTGAAGACGTCCACCAACCCACCGACCGCGACACAAGGAACCGACGCCGCGAAGAAGATCGTGGGCCGCAAACGGAGCGTAGTCACAGACACCCTGGGACTCCTGCTCGTGGTCGTCGTCATGGCCGCGTCCGTGACCGAGAACCGCGCCGGAATCCAGGTCCTGGACCAGCTCAAAGTCACCTACCCGAACGTCACCAAGACCTGGGTGGACGCCGGCTTCAAGAACCAGTTCATCGAACACGCCGCCACACTGGGTATCGACGCCGAGGTCGTACCCCGCAACACCGAAACCCGCGGCTTCCACGTGGTGAAACGGCGCTGGGTGGTGGAGAGGAGCCTGGGCTGGCTGATGCTGCACCGCAGACTCGCCCGCGACTACGAGACCCGCCCAGACAGCTCCGAAGCCATGATCCACATCGCGATGATCGACAACGTCAGCCGCCGCATAACGGACGAATCAACACCTACCTGGAGAGGAACATATTAGTAGATCAAGTATAAATCGAATGCCCTCTGAGCATGCCTAGCTGACGCCCTTCCACTCCTTGGCCGCAGTGAGCGGCACCGCGTCGGGCCGCCGCGCCGTCGTCGTCAGCTCGATCCGCTGGCCCTTCGCCGCCGACTCCAGCAGCGCGGTCATCGTTTCGAGGACGTGCAACGCGACGTCGCCACCGGCGCGCGGTGGACGCTGACCGTCGGCCAGGACGAAGTCGAGCAGACCGATGCCCCGGCCGCTCTCGGCGTACCCGGCCCGCGGTTCAAGAGCCCGCCACTCCGCGCCGCCGAGCGCGAAGTGGCGGACCTCGCCGTCGAAGTGGTTCGGATCGGGTACGGCGAGCGTGCCGGTCTCCCCGTGCACCTCGATGGGCGCGGCCGTCGTGGTGGTGCCGTCGAAGCTCGTGGTGATGGTGGACAGAGCGCCGTCGACGTGCTCGAGGACGCCGGTGACGTGGGTGTCCACCTCGACCGGTATGCGCTCGCCGGTCCGTGGGCCCGAACCGATGACGCGCTCGGAGCGCAGGCGGCTGGCGGCGCCGACCACGGCGCGTACCGGCCCGAGCAGGTGGATCAGCGCCGAGATGTAGTACGGCCCCATGTCGAACAGGGGACCGCCGCCCGGGGTGTAGTAGAAGTCGGGATGCGGATGCCAGCGCTCGTGACCCGCCGTGATCATGACGGCTGTCGCGGACATCGGGCGTCCGATGAGGCCACCGTCGATCGCCGCACGCGCCGTCTGCGTACCCGTGCCGAGGACGGTGTCCGGCGCGCACCCGACGTGGACGCCCGCCGACGCGGCCCGTTCCAGGATCGAGCGGCCGTCCGCGAACGTCACGGCGAGCGGCTTCTCGACGTACACGTTCTTCCCGGCGTCGATCGCGGCGCGCGAGAGGTCGAAATGCGCGGCCGGGATCGTGAGGTTGAGGACCGTCTGCACGTCCGGGTGCGCGAGCAGTCGCTCGACGCTCACCGCCTCGCTGCCGGGGATCGTGGCCGCCGCCGCGGCCGACCGGGACGCGTCGAGGTCGGCCAGTGCGGCGATGCGTACCGCGGGGTGGTGCGCGAGGGTGTCCAGGTAGGCGCGGGAGATGACCCCGAGACCTACGATGCCGACGCCGTGCGGGTCGCCCACACCATTCCCCTCTCGATCACGGTACGCACGGCCGGGTGCTCCAGCACGTCGAGGTTGTGGCCCGGGGTCGTGACGACGATGCGGCCGGCGCCCCAGCGTCGGGTCCAGATCGCCGGCGAGGTGACCGGTCGGTGCCACGGATGCCACTCCTTGGTGGGGTGGGTGGTGACGGCCAGTACGTCGACCAGGTCGTCGTGCAGCACCCAGTACTGCTCGGTGACCAGGTCGAAGTCCTCGATCCCCACGGTGATCGGGTGCTCCTTGCCCAGGTCGGTGATGCGCACCGTGTGTGGCAGGAAGTTGTCCTCCTCCCCACCGTGCCGCTCGCACGGCTCCTTGCCCGGGTGGGTGGCGAACTGGCCGCCCACCAGGTGCAGGTAGTCGGACGAGGCACGGAACGCGTCAACGATGCCGCCGTGCCAGCCGGTGAAGCCCGTGCCGGCGACGACCGCCGCCCTGAGGCCCGCCACCTGGGTCGAGGTGATCTCCGACATCGTCATGCACTGCACGATCAGGTCGGTCCCGGCCAGCTCGGCGGCGTCGGAATAGATCTCGGTCGACTCCTCGACCCGTACGGCGTAGCCGCCTCGTTCGAGGAAGGGGATGAACAACTCGGTCGCCTTGACCGGCTGGTGCCCCTCCCATCCGCCGCGGACCACCAGTGCTCTCGGCTGCGCCACCGTCGCTCCTCCCACCGTCCGTCGTCACCGGGCCCGCCGCATGCGCTGCCGCGGTCGGCCGCAGTGATCACCACCATTCTGTCCAAGGCGGCGGGAGGTGACAACGCGAAGGCGCTGCGGGTGTTACCGCGGCGCCTCGACGACGTACGTCGGATGGCCGATTGTCCATGCTGAGCGCCGTCGATGCGGTAATTCCCGTGTTCAGGGAGGCCGTGCAGGAACTTCGGCGCAGCAGCGCCGGGGTGGGCAAGACCGCGCTCGCGGTGCACTGGGCACACCGGGTCGCCGCGTACTTTCCCGACGTGCTGCTCAGAACGTGGCGATCGGGTTGACCGGGCTGCCGGACGTGCCGGCGAAGCGGACCGGAGCGACGGCGAGCTGGAATTCCCACTGACCGAGTTCGGCGGCGGTCGTCGCGCACGCCTCCAGATCGCAGTTGTCGAGCAGCCACAGACCCATCGCGACGAGACCGACGGCGTGCACGGGCATCAACACGTCGTCGTACCCCGACGGCTGGACGTCCTGCGGGGAGTCGGCGCCGATCAGCGCGACGCCGCGCTCGTGGAGCCACGGCAGGCAGGACGCGTGCCAGCCGGTCTGCGCGAAACCGCTGGCCGCGCGACCCTCGCGGCGGAAGCGGCCGTGGCCGGTACGCAGGAGCACCGCATCGCCGGCGCGCACCTGTACGCCCTGGCGGCGCTCGGCCTCCTCGAGATCGTCGGGGAACACGCCCTGCCCCGGTTCCCACCACGGCACGTCGCGTGCCCCGGCGACGTCCAGCAGGACACCGCGGGTGACGATGCCGTTCGCCGCCGCCGTGACGGCCGCCCACGCCGAGCCGGTCGCCTCGTCGACCAACGAGTGTGACCGCCCGTTGTACATCGTGCCGTCCCAGAAGATGTGGCACGGCGAATCGAGGTGGGTGATGGTGTTGCCGTGGAACGTGATACCCAGCCGCTCGGACGAGAAGCCCCAGCGCCGGTCGGCGTGGAAGGCCGCCGGCATGTTCTCGGCGCCCGGCATGTCGACGGCATAGGGGCACGTGGTCGTCGACCGCTCCAGCTCCCCCGGTACGGCGACCTCCCACGCGCAGGACACACTCCTGCCGTGGCGCACGGCCCGCGCCGCCGCCAGCCGGACGTCGTCGGTGATGTGGTTCAGCGTGCCGCGCTCGTCGTCGTCGCCCCAGCGGCCCCAGTTCGACAGCGTGTCGAAGTACCCGAGCACGTCCTCCCGCGTCGGCGTCGTCCGCCCTGCCGTCATCGCAGCATCTCCTGTCTTGCGCTCGGGGCACTGCGGGCAGGGTATCCCGTGGCCTGCGGTTCGCTGACGCGTCAGGTGGATGGTGAACGTGGCGACGACGCCGTTGTGGTCGGACGCGGTGCCACCGACGATGTCGTAGCCGGTCATCCACATGAGCTGGTACTCGGGCAGCCATTTCCAGAAGTAGACGTAGTCGATGTGCCGGTTGCAACCGGCAGCAGCCCGGAGGCAAATTCTTGCGCGGTACGCATCTTTGCGGTCCACGCAAGAAGTGTTAGTGTGGTGGCATGACAGGGCTGCGGGAGCGCAAGAAGGCCGAGACGCGGGCGGCGCTCGGCTGGGCCGCGATCCACCTGACCGCCGAGCGCGGCTACGACAACGTCCGCGTCGAGGACATCGCCGAGGCGGCCGGCGTCTCCCCGCGTACCTTCAACAACTACTTCTCCAGCAAGGCCGAGGCGATCGCCTCCCGCCACCTCGACCGCAGCCTGCGCACCGCCGCCGCGCTGCGCGAACGTCCCGCCGACGAGCCGCTGTGGGAGGCGCTCACCCAGGCCGCGCTGGAACAGTTCACGCGCGGCCCCGAGGTCGAGGCGATGCCCTCCCCCGCGCACGCCCAGTGGGTGGCCGGCGTCCGCACGATGCTCGCCGAGCCCGCCCTACAGGGTGAGCGGCTACGCGCCGTGGCGACCGCCGAGGCCGAGTTGGCCGCCGTGGTCGCCGAGCGCACCGGGACCGACCTCGCCACCGACATGTACCCGAGGCTCGTCGCGGCCGCCGCGAGCGCGGCCGTCGCCGTCGCCATGCAGCACTACCTCGACAGCCCCGACCCACCCACCCCGATCGAACTGCTCATCACCGACGCCTTCGCCCAGGTCGCCGCCGGCCTTCCCGCGCCGCCCCACTGACCCCGGGCCCGCACCAGGGCACCGCCTCACCCACATCCTCAGCCGCGTCACACCCCGCGGCGGGCCGGTCGTACGCCGCGCCCGCCGTGGCGATGACGCACACCCCGAAGGGATCACAACCGTGATCGATGTCCTCATCGTCGGTGCCGGCCCGAACGGCCTCATGCTCGCCTGTGAACTGGCCCTCGCCGGCGTGCACCCCGTCGTCCTCGAACGCCAGCCCACGCCCGGAGGCGAGCCCCGCGCCAACGGTCTCGTCGGCCAGGTCGTCCGTCTCCTCGACCGACGCGGCCTCTACGCGCGCCTCAGCGGCGACGGTGCCCCGCCGTCCCCGCAACCCGCCTTCACCTTCGGCGCGTTCCCGCTGGATCTCACGATGCTCGCGGACAACCCGCACTACGTGCTCGGCGTACCGCAGGCACAGCTCGAAGCCACCCTCGCCGCCCGCGCCGCCGAGCTCGGCGTCGACCTGCGCCGCGGCCACGAGGTCGTCCACCTCCGCCAACGGCCCGACGCGGTCGAGGTCGACCTCGCCGACGGTACGCGGCTCACCGCCCTCTTCCTCGTCGGCGCGGACGGCGGCCGCAGCGTCGTACGCCGCATCGCCGGCATCGAGTTCCCCGGTGTCACCAACGACCGGTCGGTCTCCCGTACCGCCACCGTGACCGTCCCCGCGTCGTTCCTCGACCCCGAGACGGGCGGCCTGCTCGCCCCCGGCTACGGGATCGTGCCGCCGTTCCAGCACACCCGCACCCCGCGCGGCCTGATCGCCTGGGCTCCGTTCCCCGGCCGCCCGGCGCTCGTCAGCACGACGGAGTGGCCCGACGCAGCGAGCGACGAGACCCCGATGACCCTGGCGGAGCTACGCGCCAGCGTCGCCCGGGTGCTCGGCGTCGACCTCCCCCTCGGTGCCCCGGACGGCCCCGGCCTGCTACGCCGGCTGACCGGTCGCAACACCCGGATCGCCGCCCGCTACCGCGCCGCAAGGGTGCTGCTGGTCGGCGACGCCGCGCACGTTCACCCCGCGATCGGTGGCCCCGGCCTCAACCTGGGCCTCCAGGACGCCGCCAACCTGGGGTGGAAGCTGGCCGCCACGGTGCGCGGGTGGGCGCCGCCGGGGCTGCTCGACACGTACGAGACCGAGCGTCGGCCGGTCGCCGAACGGGTCGTCATGTCCACCCAGGCGCAGTCGGCGCTCATCGGCCCCGGCGAGGAGATCACCGGCCTGCGGGCACTCTTCGCCGAACTGCTGCGCAAACCGGAGGTGACCGGGCACGTCGCGGCGCTGATGTCCGGCGCGGACGTCCGCTACCCCGCCGACCCCGCCGACCCGCTGGCCGGCCGGTCCGCACCCGACCTGATCGTGCACGGCGATCGGGGCGCCGTACGCCTCGCCGAATTGACCCGCACCGCCCGGCCGTTGCTGCTGGACTCCACGGGCACCTGGGCCGCGGTCGCCGCGCCGTGGCGGGACCGGGTGGACGTGGTCACCGGCCCTCTGGAGGGCACGCCCGCGACCGCGCTGCTCGTACGCCCCGACTGCTTCGTCGCCTGGTCCGCCGGGGACGCCGACACGCTGCGCGCCGCGCTCACCCGCCACTTCGGCCGGCCGCTCTGACCACCGGTGGCCGGCAGCGCCTCGCGCTCCCGGCCACCGGCTGTCGACAGCGCAGGGTCACCCCGCCGGTTGAAACGACATCTGACGATCGACCTCGGCAGGGCAGCACCACGGCCGGCAGAATTGGCTCACCGCCAGGCACGATGCCCCGAGCCGTCACACCGCCCGGGTCAGCCGCAGCAAGCGCCAGACGGTACGCAGTGACACGCTCGGATAGAAGCCGACGTACTCGGGCGTCACCCTCGGCTGCCACTTCTCCTTGAACTCGGCCTGGCTGCGGGCCGGGTAGATCCAGTCACCGTGCTCGGCGATGAACCTGACCAACCGGTCGGTGCCCCGGTGACTGCCGCAGGCCGGCTGGTGCAGGGCCGACAGCTCCCGGAACGGCGTGAGGCCCAGGTGCAGCCACCGCACGCCCTCGGCCTGGAAGCGCTGCAACGCGACCACGAACGCCAGGTCGACCGCCCCGGGAGGCGCATCGGGCTCACGGCGCGTGATGTCGTACAGCCATCCGCCCCCGCGACCGAACGCCGGTGAGTACGACACGTACGCCACCGGCTCACCGTCGGACAACGCGAGGAACAGCCGGCGTACGCCGTCGTCGTGACCGGCGCGTTCGCCGACCAGGAACTCGATCTGCTTGACGTGCCGGCCCTTGTCCGCCAGCCAACGGGCGTCCAGGGCGTCCAGCCGCACCGCGAGCGCCGCGTCGTACGGAACGTCCCGGCCGGCCTCCACGACGGTGACCCCGGCCCGTCGGGAGCGGGCCAACTTGTTGCGGACCTTCTCGAACTTACGGCCGCGCAGACTGAAGCTCTCCAGGTCGATCGAGTACGCGGCACCGAGTTGACTGAGCTGGTAACCGAACTCGGCGTACAGGTCGATGTCGTCCGGGGTGAGCTGGATCGCGCACAGCCGCCGGCCCACCTGCTGTGCCCAGCCGTGGAAGGCGCCGAGCAGCCGCTTGCGGTCGTCCGGGTCGGCATAGACGCTGCCCAGTTGCACGGCGTGCCGCCGGCCGGCCGGCCGGTACGCGATGAACCCGTCGAGACCGGGCACGGTGAAGTGCCGGGTGTCCTTGTTCAGCGCCAGCGCCGCGCTGGAGTGGTGCGCGTGCCGGCGCAGGACGGCCAGGGCGGTCAACGGTTCCACAGCAGCGACCTCCACCTGTCAGGGAGCGGACGGAGCATGACGGGTCGCCGCGCGCCGGCGCGCCCACGCGAGCTGGACAAGGTCGACGGCCTCGCGCCCGACGGCCGAGGCGCGTTCGCCGCCGGTGACCCGGTGGGCGACGGCACCCACCAGCCGGGGCAGGGTGAGCAGCCGGTCGGCGTCGAGCCGGTCGCCCATCACGTCGTCGAGCCGGCCCACGGCCCGGGAGTCGCGCTGGATGCGGACGAGGAACGCGTGCTCCATCGCGGTGACCGTGCCGC
The DNA here is from genome assembly GCF_049841675.1 of Micromonospora sp. DT4. Lineage (NCBI taxonomy): Bacteria > Bacillati > Actinomycetota > Actinomycetes > Micromonosporales > Micromonosporaceae > Micromonospora > Micromonospora sp. DT4. The sequence goes on along the minus strand of NZ_JBNCKT010000009.1, from coordinate 77,742 downwards.
CACGGCCGATGTCCTGGCCGTACCAGTAGTTCGGCAGCTCGGCCCGGTCCCGGTCGCGGGCCCACCGGGCCAGTCCCGACGACAGCGCCGCCGGCTGCTCCCAGTGCGCCGTGAGCACCGCCGCGAGTCCGCGCGCGTTACGCAGGGCGTCGTTGATCCCGTGACCCAGGGTGGCGTCCTTGGCGTGCCCGGCGTCGCCCACCAGAGCCCAGCCCGGCCCGAACGGCTGCCGGAAGAAGCACGGGTAGCGCACCACGCGGTTGAGGTTTCCCACCGGCTCGGCGGCAGCGGCGAGGTCGGCCACCTCCGGGCTGACCGACTCCACGTGGCGCAGGAACCCGGCCACGTCACGACCCGCGAGCTCGCCCTGCAGGCGTTCCGGGGGTTGTGCGATGACCACGAAGTCCTCGGGGCCGGTCGGCAGGATCGAGACTATGTGCACCCCGATGCGGTGCCACAGCAGCGCCGGCGGAATCCGGACGCCGGTGAAGTACCGCCAGAGCAGGGCTCGTTCGCTGCGCGCGGTGAGGTACTGCCGGGCACCCACCCAGCGGGCCACCGACGAGTTGCGGCCGTCCGCGCCGACCACCAGCCGCGCCGACACGTCCCGCACCGACCCGTCGGCACGCTGGACGGTCACGCCGCTCACCGTGCCGTCGGCACCGCGCCGCAGACCGACCACGGCGGTGCCGGTGGCGCTCTTCGCGCCAGCGGCGACCGCCCGGTCCAGCAGGACCTGATCGAGGACGTCCCGCGGCGGACACAACCCGGGGTCGTCGGGATGGCGGAAGTGCAACCGCACGTCGTCCAGCCGCACCCGCACGTCGTGCAGCGGAGGTACGCCGAGGGCGACGACGGTGTCGTACACGCCCTCGATCCGCAGGTCATCGGTGCCGTGCAGGATGTGCGTGGACAGGGTCGGCGCTGGTAGGTCGCCGCGGTCGAAGACCGCCACCGACAGACCGGCCGCGGCGAGCCGGGCCGCCAGCGCCGCGCCCGCCACCCGCGCGCCGACGATCACGACGTCGACCTGCTGCTCCACCGGGCGGCTCCCGCCCGTGGCCGAGCCGCCCGTCGCCGCCACCGGCGGGCCCGAGACCGGGGCCGGCAGCTCCGTCGCCGCAGCGGCCGACGGCCGGCTTGGCCCGGCGGTCGGCGTCGGCTCGGTCGTCCCGGTGGGAGTTGCGAGGGCGGGTGGGGTTGGCGAGGGGCGGGCGGGGGCGATCTTGTCGGCCGCGTCCAGCCCGCGTAGGTAGCCGGCCAGCAGCAGATTGCCGACCCGGCCCGTCGGCATGAGGCCCGCGGTGCTGCGCAGCCAGGGCAGCTCGGGCATGGAGGAGGTCCGATCGGCCGTCGCCTGACCCGAGCCGCCGACTGCGGCCAGCCGGGGGGCGAGCAGCTCGGCCGTCAACGCGGAGAGAGCCAGGCCGTGGCCGCACCACGCGCCGGCGAACCACACGCCCGGCTGGCCCGGAACCGGGCCGACGATGGGCAGCCGGTCGAACGTGGATGCCGTGACCCCGGACCAGAAGTCGGTCACCGGCACGTCCGCCAGCGCCGGGAAGGTCGCCGCGAGCTCGCGTACCAGCCGGTCTCGCACCGCGGCGACGCCGCGCTCGCCGACGCGCAGCTCCAGCAGGGCGGGACCACCGCCGAACAGCAGCCGGCCACGTGCGGTCATCCGCAGGTAGTTGAAGAACGAGCGGCTGTCGATGGCGGCGCCGCGTCCGTCCCAGCCGGTCCGCGCGAGCAGGTGGGCAGGCACGGGTTCGGTGCGCAGGACATGGGTACGGATCACCGCGACGTTGCGGGTGAACAGTCCCAGCCCGGTGGTGAAGCCGTCCGTGGTCAGGGCGACCCTTCTGGCGCGTACCCGATGTCCGCCGGCTGTCACCGTGACAGGGTCGCCGCCGGTGACCGCGGTGACCGGCGTGTTCTCGGCGATGCGCACCCCGGCCGCGAGCAGGGCGGCCCGGAGCGACTGGACCAGCAGCCACGGGTTGATCAGCGCCACGTCGGGATAGCACAACGCGCCGTGGTAGCGGGCGCTGCCCAACCGTTCGGTGGTGCCGTCGCGGTCCAGATAGGAGGCGTCGAAGCCGAGATCGGCCAGGGTCTGCGCCTGACGACGAAGCGAGCCGGCGTGTGCGGGCGCCGACGCGGCGACGAGTTGGCAGCCCTCGGTCAGCTCGCAGCCGTCGGGCAGTGCCCGGGCCAGCCGCCGCAGCGCGGCGATCCCGTCGAGCGTGGCGGCGAACATGCTCCGGGCCTGGTCCCGCCCGTACCGTTTGACCAGCTTGGTGATCGGGCCGCCGACCCCGGGGCCGACGATGCCCGTGCTGTGCCCGCTGGCGCCGGCGCCGACCTCGGTGGCCTCCAGCACCAGGATGTCGCTCGCGGGCAGGTGGTGCGTCAGGTGGTACGCCAGCGCGAGCCCGGCCAGCCCACCACCGACGATCGCGACGGACGCCTCGTCGTCGCCGGCCAGCGCGGGTTGTCGCGCGGCCCGTGGGTCGTCGCGCTGCCAACCGCTCGCCGCGGAGCCCGGCCGGCTCATCAGGCCACCGAGGTCGGTCTCGACGTGGCCGCCGGGGCGGGCGCTCCGGACGGCGGGTCGGTGGCCCGCCCGGCACGCGCCGGCGGCGGACGGCCGGTCACCTCGCGCAGCAGCGCGTCGAAGGCGGGCAGGCGCTTCGGCTCGAACGGCACTCCGAAGGGCTTGAGCTGGTTGCCGAAGAGCGAACGGTCACCGAAGAGGTGGATCGGCACTGCCAGCAGCGCCCACTCGGGCCCGATCAGCCAGGCCCACAGCGCTACCACCAGGCCGGCGCTGAGCAGGCTGTGCGTGCTGTTGTAGAGAACGTAGTACGCCGTCGGAATGCGCCCGTCGGGGCTGCGGTGGAAGGCGATCGCGCCGGGGATGTACCCGATCAGGTCGATGTAGAGGAACAGTCCGATCGCCGGCAGCCACCGGATCTCGTCCCAGTGCACGATGAACAGGCCACTCGCCAGCGCGAGCCCCGCGAAGTACTCCGCGCGGTGCAGTCGGGCGGTCGTAGGCGTGTCGAACGTGTTCTGCTGGTCCATCGTCAGCCCTTCCCGTTGACGCCCGCCGCCGCGGTCGCCAGGACGCCGTGCGGGATGACCACCGTCGGGAACAGTCCACGAAGAACGTGGTGGATCGTCTCGGTGAGCACCCGCTCGGCGACCGGCTCGATGATGCTGGCGAGACTGGGCACGCCGAAGTCGAAACTCGCCACGAACGTCATCGCCACTCCGTCCGGATCCTGGCGCAGCGTCCACGCGCCGGAGAACTCGTCGAAGTCGCCGTCGATCTGATCGAACTCGATCGAGAGACGGTCACGGTCCAGGTCGTCGGCCTCGGTCCAGGCGAGGATCCCGTTGCGGAACAGGACCTCCCACGAGCTGACGACCCGTCGCGCGTCGGCCGGCGTCTGCACGGTCACGGCCTGGACCACGTCGACCAGTTGCGGATAACGCTCGAAGTCGACCAGTTGGTCGAACACCGCGGAGCCGTCCCCACCAGGTAGGAACGCCTGAATCTCGACCCGTCGCATGTCAGTGGACCCCCAGCCGTTCTGCTGTCGGATAGCGGTGGCCGAGCGTGCGCAGCGCGCCGTCGAACGCGTCGACCAGGAGGGCGACCTCGTCGCCGGAGAGCACCGCGGGTGGAGTGAGGCGCAGCACCGCGCTGGCGTTCAGCGAGTGGTTCACGATCACCCGGGCATTGAGGAGTTCGAGGATCGCCTCGCCCGCCAGCCCCGGACCGGCGAACTCCACGCCGATCAGCAGCCCGACGCCGCGTACCTCGCGTACCAGGTGCGGGTACCCGGCGGTCACCGCCCGCAGGCGGGTCAACAACTCGGCGCCGAGCGTCGCCGCGCGGTCGACCAGCCCCTCCTCGGTGACGGCCGCGATCGCCGCGCGGGTGGCGGCCATCGCGATCGGCGCGCCGGAGAACGTCGACGTGTGCAGGAACGGGTCCTTGTCGAAGGCCTGGAAAGCCTCGGCGGTGGCGACCACGGCGGAGACCGGCACGATGCCGCCGGACAGGCTCTTGCCGGCCAGCAGCACGTCCGGTGTCACGCCCTCGCGGAGGGCGCCCCACCAGTGACCGAGACGGCCGACACCGGTGAGGATCTCGTCGAGCACCAGGAACGCGCCGTGCTCCCGGCACAGTCGGGACACCTCACGCAGGTAACCGGGCGGCGGGATCACCACCCCGCCCTCACCCTGCACCGGCTCCAGGATCACGCAGGCCGGCGGCCCGCCGGCCAGCGCCGCGCCCAGCGCCTCGGGATCGCCGTACGGGATGTGCGTGGCGTCCGGCAACAGCGGGCGGAAGGGCCGCTGGTAGAGATCCTGCCCGGTGACGGACAGGGCGCCCATGGTCTTGCCGTGGTAGCCGCCGACGGTCGAGACGAGCCTGCGCCGGCCCTGGACGCGGGCCATCTTGATGGCCGCCTCTACGGCCTCCGCGCCGGAGCCCGCGAAGTGCACCCGGGTGAGGCCGGGAGGCGCCACCGCGACGAGCGCCGCCGCGGCGTCGGCCACCGACGGCTCCAGCATCATCCGGGTCGCTATCGGATGGCTCTGGATCTGCGCGATGACGGCGGCGACCACCGCCGGATGCCGGGCGCCGTGCAGGAACACGCCGTACCCACCGACGTTGAGGAAGCGGTCGCCGTCCGACGTGTACACCCACGCGCCCTCGGAACCGACCTCGACGTGTCCGCCGAACATGTCGCCGAGCTTCGCGCGGCCCCGGGACAGGAACCGTCGGTAGTTGTTCCGGACCTGGTCCCGCACCTGGTGATCGGTCTCTACGCTGCTGGTCACCACTTCCCCCTAGCTCATTACGAGCGGCTGGCCGCCGAACCAGGCCGTCAGATCCGCGGCGGCGCTCACGCGCGACGGCGGGTGGAAGGCGACCGCGTGCGAGGCGGCGGCGAGATAGGCCACCTCGGGCGAGGAGATGAACGCCATCCCACCGAGCAGATCCACCGCGCCCCGTACGGCGGTGGCGATCGCGTTGGCGGCGGCGAACCGCACCACGAGCGCGCGACCGAGGGCGTCGTTGCCGCCGTCGCCGTCGTCGAGACTCCGCGCCGCACCGTCCAACATGATCGCCGCGCCCTGCACGGCGGTCGCGACGTCCGCCCGTTCGGTGACCGGCCCCCGGCCGCTCGTGATCGCGCGCTCCACCAGCGCCGACGCCACCCCCAGGTAACACGCGGTCACCAGGAGTTGGAACCAGACGAAGCCGATGGTCTGCAGGTCGTCGAGCTGGCCGTCGAGCGCGATCTCCGGGTAGACGAACAGGTCCGGATGCACCTCGACGTCATCGAGCAGTACGGCGTCGGACTCGGCGCCGGTGAGCACCGACGACGCCCAGAACGGCTCGATCGTGATGCCCGGCGACTCGGCCGGGATGAGCGCCACCCCCAGGCGGGTCCCGCCGTCCTCGGTGGGCACGGCGACGCTCGCGGTCAGCAGGTCCATCGAGGCGGAGAGGCTGCACGGGCGCTTCGCGCCGGTGACCCGCCAGTTCGTGCCGTCGCGTCGGGCCGTCATGGTGGGAGTCAGGATGCCGCGACCGGCGTGCCCCTCGGCGAAGCCGGACGCGACCAGCCTGCGGTCGGTGGCGACCGCCTCCAGCAGCATCCATTCGAACCCGACGTTGGCCCTGGCCAGGGCCACCAGGCCGGCGACCGAGAACTGGTGCATCGTGGTGGCGACCGCCAGTGACGGCGCCTGGGCGGCCAGGGCGCGGGTGACCCGCACGGCCTGGAGAGCGGACGCGCCGAGCCCGTGGTACGTCTTGGGCACCACCAGGCCCGCGCCCCCGGCGTCCCGGAAGAGGGCGACGCCCGGACCTCCCCGACGTTCCAGCTCCATCAGCGGAAACTCGCCGAGCCTCTTGAGCAGGCCCGGTAGCAGCGCCTCGCAGGTGTCCCGTTCGGTGTCGAGAAAACTCATGCGGCCAGACCCTCCTGCTCGGCACGTAGCGGGGAGGCGAGCGCCGCCCGCCGTGGTTGGACGTCGCGGCCGATGCTGATGCCCTGCAGGTGCGACGTCCGCAGCATTGGATAGTTGCTCTCGCCCAGCGGGCCGCCGGTCAACCCGGCGCCGCCGTGGGTGGACAGGTACGGAACGAAGCCGATGTGCGAATCATTGATCTTGAGCAGGCCGCCGTTGTGCACCCGGGCGACGAACTGCTCGACGGTGGATTCGTCGCCGGTCCAGACGGAGTTGCGCAGGGCGTACTCGTTGGCGTTGAGGAAATCGATGACGTCGTCGAGCAGGCCGTCGCCGTGGTCCGTCTCGGGCACCACCACCGGCAGCAGCGGGAAGAAGGTCTCCCGGGCCACCGCCCACACGCTCCGGGCGTCGGCCAGGCCGTTGACCCGGATGACGGTCGGCTCGACGAACAGCCCGGTGGACGATATCGAGCCGTCCAGCTCCATCCGGTTCCCACCGGCGAGCACCTCCGCGCCGTTCTCGGTCGCCTGCTCGACGTACCGGCCGAACTGGTCGCTCTTGAGCACCGGTGACAGCAGGACGTCCGGGTCCTCGGGATAGCCGGGCCGGATCTTGCGGGCGTGGCTGATCAGGCGGGCCAGCAGACGGTCCGCGATGGCCGGGTGGGCCACCACGTAGTTGGGCACCATGCAGATCTGCCCGGACCCGAAGAAGCTCTCGGTGAGCGCCTCGGCGGCACGGTCGAGATCCGCGTCGTGCCACACCACGCAGCCGTCGTTGCCGGCCAGCTCCAGAATCGGCTTCTTTCCTCGGCGTACCGCCTCCTCGCCGAGCGGGATGCCGAGCTCGCTGCTGCCGAAGTAGAAGATGTCGTCGACGAGCGGGCTGGCCAGGAACTGGTCGAGGATCCTCTTGGGCGGGCCGCAGACGACGTTCAGGGTGCCGGGTGGGGCACCGACCTCGGCGAGGATCGGCGCCACGATCTCGCGCAGCACGTACATCACACCGTAGGGGCTCCCGCGCGGCGCCTTGACGACGAGCGCGTTGCCGGCCGCGAGCGCGGGCACGCCGAGCAGCGAGTTGACCGCCGCCGCGTTCTGCGGTGGGCTCAGCGCGACAACGCCGTCCGGCTTGCGTATCACCAGCAGCCGCCGGTTCGCGTCGTCGTACTCCCGGTGCATCTGCTCGGCGCACAGCCCGATCGTCTCCGGGCTGGTGCCGTGCAGGCAGCCGGCCAACTCCCACTCGGCGAGCGCGCGGGGGTGGCCCTCCTGGACGAGGACCTCCACCACCTCGTCGTGCCGCCGGCGCAGCTCCTCGTGGAGCCGGCGCACCACCTGGAGCCGTACCTGAAGCGGCATCGCGCCCCACACGGGCGCCGCCGCCGCGGCGGCCTGGATCGCCCGCTCGACGACGGTGTCGTCGGCCACCGCACAGCGGGCCAGGACGCTCGCGTGGTCGTCGCCGTCGTGGCGACGGCCGCGGTCCAGGTCACGCTTGAGGGAAAGCTGGGGCAGCATGTCGTCGAGCACCGCCGAGGCGCGCAGGCAATGTACCCACTTGTCCGCTGGAACATCCTGACCTGCGATGAAGGACCCGTACGATCGCAACGTCTCAGCCCCCTCCCGTGAGCGAGTCTGTGCTACTAATTCATTAGCCGAGGAACGGTCGAACCATAGATGCCCGCGTTGAAGGGTGTCAACGAACCTTTGAGCAGAGGCAAGATGCCGACACACGAAGCAGATGCGCAGAGGAGGAGCCCCATGCGGTGGATTCGAATCGGCTCTGCGGTACTGGCCGTGCAGATGCTCGCCCTCGGCGTGCCGGCGTCCGCGGCGCCGCAGTGGTTCTTCGACTGGTTCCCGTTCGGCGCGGGGTGGGTGGCCGCCGGTGGCCCGTACAACGGACACCTGCTGTCCGATCTGGGCTACGCCTACCTGGCGTTGGCGGTGGTCCTCGGATGGGCGGCCGCACGGCCGGTGCGGGAGTTGTGTCTCGCCGCAGCGGCCGCGTCGGTCGTCGCGAACACGCCACACCTGCTGTACCACCTGGCCCACGCGGAGGCGTTGCCGATCGTCGACAGCGTCACGGAGAACGCCCTGCTGGCGATCACCGTCGTGGTGGGACTGGCGGTCTTCTTCGGCGCCTACCGGCTCCCGGCCGGCAACGCCGCCGCCGGCCAGGCACGCGCCAATCTCCCGATCGAGCGGCCCTAGCCGACGCGGTCAGGACCGGCTGGCCGGCCAGATCCGGCGCGCCGGCCGGCCATCGGCTGCGGGAAGCGGGCGCGTCGACTCCCACAACCGCCGCCACTCGGCGGCCTGCGGCCCGGTGGTGGAGGCGACCGCGGCGGCCGGTGGAGTACGCAGCGACCGGTACCAGCCGACCTCCTCCTCCACCCACAACCGGCCGATGGCGGCGGACATGCGCTCGTGGAAAGCCCGTGCGCCCTCGCCCTCACGGGGCCACAGCGGCCGGCCGTAGCGCACCACGACCGTGCGCCGGCCGGGCATCGGCCAGTTCCGTCCGCGCGGCATGGCACCGAACGTGCCCCGCAGCGCGACCGGCACCGCCGGCACGTTGTGCGTGCAACACAGGTGCGCCGCGCCCAGCCGCATCCCGCTCATCCAACCGTCGGTGGAGCGACTGCTCTCTGGGAAGAGCAGCAGGCTCCAGCCGTCGCCGAGCAGCTTGGTGGCGAGGCTGCGCAGCCGCCGATCGCCCTGGCGCTCGATGGGGAAGGCGTTGAACACCAGCGACGTCACGACGGCGCGCCAGCGCGCGTCGAAGAAGTAGTCGGCGGCCGCGCCGACGGCCAGCCGCCGCGCGAACCGCCGCGGCACCGAGCCGAGGATCAGCGGCGTGTCCAGGTGACTCGCATGGTTGGAGACGAAGACGGCGGGGCCCTGCAATCCGTCCAGGTATTCCGTGCCGCGCACGACCGGGTGGGTCTGGGTCCAGGCAACCGACTTGAGCACGCCCCGCTGCAGGCCGAAACGGACCGCTCCCGCCGCCCGGGTACGGGCCCAGGCGGTGGGGAACTCGGAGCGCTCGCGGCGGACCTCGTACGGCTCGGCGGAGCGCGGGGTGGTGGCCCGGCCACGCCAGTCGCGACGACCGCGCAGCAGCCTCACCTCGTCGATCAGGCGCACGTCGCCTCCCGGGTCATCGGACGTCCGCCAGCGTCACCGGCGGGGCGTGCAGGTAGGTGATGCTCGGGCTCGACCCGACGGTGTCGCGCGCCATCTCCAACGCGTCGGCGAGCGAGGAGGCCGCCCGGAAGCCCATCACCGCGGCCGTCTTCCGGTCGGCGCCGACAAAGATCACGTCGCCCAGGTGCTCCATCGCGTGGGCGCCCCAGTACCACATGTAGAACGGGTGCACGCCGTGGTACGCGTAGCTGGTCCGGTACAGGTGCCGGTACCAGGGGTCTTGCGCAAACTGCTGCTCGTACTTCGCCTCGATCGCCGCCGGGTCGGTGGTCTGCGGCAGGACCTCCTCGAAGAAGTCGATGTAGCTGGGGTGGTGCACCGGGTGGAACTCCTTCGGCATCGGATGGTAGAAGATGCCGACTCCGCCGCGCCGCACGATGGGCTGGTTGCGGTAGAGGTTGAAGAAGTAGCCCAGGCCCAGCGACATCACCAGGATCGGATTCATGATCGAGTTGACGTTGTACGGGCAGATGAAGGGCAGGCCCCAGACGCCGATGTCGCTCTGACCCTGCACCTCGGTGAGCTGCTGACGATGCACGTTGGCGAGGGTGAGCGGGTGGACCGAGTCCGGGCGGCCCGCGTTGACCCCGGTCACCCCGTACGGCGCGGCGTTGTTCTGCCAGACGCGCCTGCGCAACTTGGACGGCGTCAGGTCGTTGGCCCGCTTGGTCGCCAGGTAGGAGAGTTGGTCACCGACCCCCCACTCCCACTCCCGGCGGTTGAGGAAGCCGACCTGGTTGGGGAACGAGTCGAGGTTCAGCGTGGTCTCGACCGTGAAGACCTTGACCGCCTCGCCCAGCACCTCGGCCATCCGGTCGTACGAGTGGTGCATGGCCGAGTTCGGCGGGTCGTTGAAGGAGCGCGAGTGGCGCAGCGTGTGGACGTTGTGGTGGTGCCGCAGACTCCGGTAGGAGCCGAGCCCCACGGTGACCGACTTGCTGCCGCCGCTCATCGCGGTGAGGTTGATGTTGGCATACACGATGAGATCGCTCTCGGCCGCCCGCCGGTTGATCTCCACATCCTCGCCGTGCGGCGTGGTGCCGAGGTGGACCAGACCGTCCGGGTCCTCGGCGTCATGGTTACGCAGGTGCTTGGGGAAGAACGCCCGGAAGACCCGCTCGCCGACGATCCGCTTCAGCTCGGCCGGCGTCATCCGCCGGTGCAGTGAGTTCGCCGCGATCAGCTCGACGTCGTCCACGCCGGCCTCGGCGGCGAGTTCCAGCACGTTCTCGATCACCCGCTGCCGGATGTCCGGCGGGCGCATCTGCGGCAACGGGAGCGACAGGTCGTCGAAGACGATCGTCAGTCGCATCCCGGGGCGCAGCAGGTCGGGCAGCGGCGGGGAATCCACCGGATGCAGCAGCGCACGCTGGATGGCGGCGTCGACGTTGGCGATGGGCGGAAGCGAGTCCGGCGGGTACACCACCCGCGTGCCGAGCGGGAACCGCTCGAGGAGGAAACCCTCCCCCTGGTGTACGAGCAGCGGCGGCGTACGCTCGTCGACCTCGAGCACGAAGCCAGGTCTGCTCATGAATTGTCCTCTCGTCGTTCCGGCTCGTGCGTGTGTGTCGGGCTGGTCGATCAGTTGCGGCTGGGGTCGAAGGCGACCTTGACGGCGCCCAACTGCCCAGCCTTGGCGGCATGGCCGAGCGCCTCCCGCCAGCGCGACAGCGGGTAGACCGCGTCGACGTAGCCGTCCAGGGGCGCCTCGGCGGCCAGCGCCATCGCCTCGGCGAACGTGCCGCCTGCGGGCTCGTCGGCCCCCTGCTCGGCGGCCCCCTGCTCGGCGGCGGCGGGCTCGGCGGCGGGGCGACCGCTGGAGGCGTACGACCCCACGAGGTTCAACTCCCGGAACCACACGGGCGTCAGGTCCACGCCGCCGGAGGGCATCCCGGAGAGCAGCACCGTGCCACCCGCCCGGACCAGCCGCAGCGCCATGTCCAGACCGGCCCCGGCGCCGGTGCACTCGAACGCGACATCCGCCCCGCCGAGGAGGAAGTCACCGCCGATCATGGGCTGTTCCAGTGTGCCGCCACAGGCGCGGCGCACCGCACGAGCCGCGCGGGACGGCTGGAACACCTCGGTGGCACCGAGCTCGCGGGCCCGAGCGTGCTGGTGCGCGTGCTTGGCGACCACGTAGATGGGGCCGGCCTTGGTCAGGGCGCGCAACGCCAGCAGGGTCAGCAGGCCGACCGTGCCGGCGCCGACGATCAGCACGGCCGCGCCCTCCGGCACCTGCGCCCGGCGCACCGAGTGCACCGCGCAGGCCAGCGGCTCGACGAGCACCGCGCGGCGGTCGTCCAGCATGTCCGGAACGGGGTGCAGCTGGGCGGCGTGGGCGACCATCTGTCGACCCCAGCCACCGCCGGTGTCGGTGCAGTAGCCGGTCTGCAGGCCGGCCGAGACGCGGCCAGCGGTGACCCGGTCACACCGGCTGTGCTGCCCAGCCACGCACCAGCGGCAGGGCTCCCCACCGCGCACCGCGCAGGACAGCACCGGGTCGACGACCACGCGGCTGCCCTTGGGCAGGCCGGGCAGGTCGTCCAGGGTCTCCGCGACGACCTCGTGCCCGGGCACGAACGGCATGGACACGACCGCGCCGAAGTACGGCGACGAGCGGCCCGTCAGCAGGCTGACGTCCGAGCCGCAGATGCCGGACAGCAGCGGTCGCAGGCGGGCCCACTCACCGGAGGGCAGGCTGGGCTCGGCCCGGTGCACCAGGCGAAGCGGCGCCACGTTGCTGGCCAGCACACCGGACATCCGACCGCCGAGTTTGGTGGAGCTGGCGCCACGGGCGGCGAGGAAACGGGGAGTCGACTGGCGGTACTCCAGGGCCGGCATCATCGGGCCGCTCCCCGCGCGCCGGGGCCGGCAGCCGAGGTGGTCAGCTCGACCATGGTCTCGACCGCCCCCACCGTGTGCCCGCCCCACTCCTCGATGCGCCAGTTCTGGCGCTTCGCATGGCGGTACAGCTTGGGATCGGGGTTGACTGCCACCGGGTTGCCCACCCCCTCAAGAAGTGATCGGTCGGAGAAGCTGTCGCCGTACGCGTACGAGCTGCTCAGGTCTGCGCCGATGTCGTCGGCATGGTGGCGGAGCCAGGCCAGTCGGGCCTCGCCCACCAGCGGCGGTGAGGCCAGGAAGCCGGTCAGTACGCCGTCGCGCACGTGCAGCCGGCTCGCGACCACGTCGTCGAAGAGCGGCCGCAGCGATTCGATGAGGATGTCCGCGGTACCGGTGATCAGGATGGTGCGGTGACCGGCCGCCCGGTGCGCGCGGATCTGCCGGATCGCCTCCGGCAGCGCCCGGCGCAGCAGCGCGTCACCCATCCGCTCCCGAATCAGGTCGCGCAGGGCCTCCTCGGAGGCGCCGGCGTACCGCCGCATGAAGGTCCGGATGAACTCACCGCGGCTGCGCTGCTCAGCGCGCAGATAGCGCGGCGCGGCGCCGGCGAGCGCGGCGAACTCTCTGGCCCAGCCGCCCTTCGGCCGGTCGGACAGGCGGGCCCACAGGAAGGTCTCGATGAGGTTCGACGCCACCACCGTGCCCTCCAGGTCGAAGACCGCCACGGTGTCGCGGCCCTCGGGCAGCGGCCCACGACCGCTGGAGCGGGGACGCCGGGTCACCTGCTGCCGCAGCAGTGCGGTGATGGCCGGGCAGTGCACCTCCTGGAGGTAGTGCGGCCAGTCCACCTCGGCGACGTCGAAGCTGCCCCGGCTGACGACCTCGTCGGGCAACTCGCGGTGCAGCGCCAGCACGTTGCTGTCGGTGTAGATCGCCTCGACTTCGGTGTAGACGCCGTAGAGGTCGGACAGCCGGCGCAGCGACTCGATCCTCTTGGTCTCCTTGTGCACCTTCGTCATCCAGTCGCGGGTGCGCGGCGAGGCGGGGAGCCGCAGCAGCGCCCGTTCGGCGAACGAGACGGCGCGCTCGCCGGCACGCAGCCTGCGCTCGATCTGGCTCGCGCCGGGGAAGCGCCACGTCGGCACGGCGATGTGGCCGCGACCCGCCTCGGGCAGCGGATGACGGCGGAAGTAGTTGCGGATGTTCTCGTCGAGCTGGCGCTGGGTGAGCGGGTTTCGCGCGCCGGTGCCGACGTGGTAGTAGATCGGCGAGGCGGGTTCCGGCTCGACGGCCGCGACCGCCAGCAGGGCGTTGGTGACCAGGTCGATGGGGACGATGTCCACCACCGCGTCGGGCAGGCCCGGGAAGTCCGGAAGCGTGCCTCGCCCGTACGACAGGATGATCGGATCCACCATCTTGAAGGAGTCGAACCACCCGGGGAACGGATGACGCAGGGCGCTCTGCACGATCGCCGGGCGCACCACGGAGAGGCGCAACCCCTCGTCGCGGGCGTACTGCTCCGCGACCCGCTCCCCCAGCGCCTTGGTGAACGTGTAGACATCCGGCCAGCCGACGCTGTGTGCCCGCAGCCGGCCGTAGTCGACCAGCCGCTCGGTCACCCGGCGACGCCGTGCCTCCTCGGCGGCCCGTGCCGTCGCCTGCGGGCCGGCCTTGCCGTGCTCGGCGCGGGCCTCGGCCAACAGCGTGCGCAGCGCCTCCGGACGGCGGGAAGCGCGCTCCACCTCGGCGCGGGCGGCCAGCGCTGCGGTCAGCTCGGCCTGCCAGTCGACGTCGTGGTCCAGCGGAGCCTCCGGCACCACGCCCTTGCGGGCGCCGGCCACGTACGCCGTGGAGACGTGGACCACGTGCGGACGTCGCGGCAGCGCGACGACCGCGTCGTAGAGGTTGACCAGACCGCCGACATTGACCTGGAACGCCTCGTCGATCGGCGGGTCGAAGGACACGGTGGACGCACAGTGCAGGACGGCGGTCAGGTCGTCGGGCAGCGCCGGAACCGAGTCGGTGAGGTCACCCTCGATGACGCTGACCCGCTCGGCCAGCAGCTGCGCGAGCGCCGGCCCGCCGATCCGGCGACGCAGTGTGCGGAACACCGGCTTGCGCGCCAACCCGGCGACGCGGTCGGCGCCCGAGGTCGCGCCGCGCCCGCGCACCAGCACCGTCACCCGGGTGCCGGGATGGTCGGCGAGCAGCCGCTCCAACGACGCCTGCCCCAGGAACCCAGTCACACCGGTGAGCAGGACGTGGGCACCGTCGAGAGACCAGTTCGGCGTGGCGGGTCGGTCACCCGGGCTGTAATTCACCAGATGAGGATAGCGTCATTCGGGCCGTGCGTCAGCCCACCGATTCGCGGAAAAACCGCACCGTCGCTCAGCGCCAGCGATCCGGATCGTCGAGCAGCTCGTTCATCGATCCGGAGCGGAACGCCTCCACGGTCAGCGGCACGTCAGGAAACCCGGCCGCGCGGATGGCCGCGGCGAGCTGCCGATCGGCGCGGGCCTGCTCCACGACCGGCGCGTCCACCTCGAGGCGGACGCCGTCGCCCAGGTCACGGACCCGCAGGTCGACCACCCCGTGCGGGTCCAGCACGCGGCGCGCGGCCAGCTCGGCCAGCTCCACCCGGGCCAGCCGGGCCGGTGAGATGGGCACGCCGTACGCGATGCGACTGGCCAGGCACGCGGCGGCCGGCTTGGCGGCCGTGTCGAGCCCCCAGAGCCTCGCTATCGCGCGTACCGCCGGCTTGTCCAGGGCGAGGTCCGCCAGCGGCGTCCGGGCGGCACGCTCGGCGGCGGCGGCGATCCCGGGTCGGAAGCCGGCCGCCACGTCCGAGGCGTTGGTGCCGGTCACCACGGCCTGGAAGCCGAGCCGGTCGGCGAGCTCGCGCACCGTGTCGATGAGCGTGCTCTTGCAGAAGTAGCAGCGGCGCGGGCCGTTCTCGCGGTAGCCCTCGACCTCCAACTCGCGCGTGCCGAGCACGTGGTGCGCCACGCCGAGCCCGGCGCAGAAGTCGCGGGCCGCGGCCACCTCCGCGGCGGGCACCGCGGCCGAAACCGCCGTCACCGCAGCGACATCGGCCGGCGCCAGAGCCCGTACCGCCGCCGCGAGGGCGACGCTCGAGTCCACGCCACCGGAGTATGCGACGAGCGTTTTGCCGTATCGTGTGAATTCCGCGACGAGCTGATCCGCGGCCCCCCAGGCCCAATCATCAGGTCTCACAGCTCGACAGTACTGGAAGGAGCGTGAGGTGTCCGCACCGGAATTCATCGACCTAGGATTCGCACGGATGGACGTGGACCGTCTGTCGCGCACCGGCGACCCCGAGGTGGTGTACGGCGCGGGCAAAACCCCTGAACAGGTGACCGGGGCGATGCACGCGTTACGCGCCGCCCACCCCGACACGCCGATCCTCGCCACCCGGCTCAGCGACGCCACCATGTCCCGGTGCGTCGACGAGTTCGGCGCCGACGCGGTGGACCCGGTGTGCCGGACCGCGGTGGTGGGTCCCGCCCGGACACCCGTGGGCACGGTCGCCATCGCCTGCGGCGGCACGAGCGACCTGCCGGTCGCCCGCGAGTGCGCGGCCACCGTGGCCGTCTTCGGCGCCCGAGCGGACCTCGTGGTGGACGTGGGTGTGGCCGGTCTGCACCGACTGCTGGCCGAGCGGGACCGCATCGCCCGCGCCGACGTGGTGGTGGCCATCGCCGGCATGGAGGCCGCGTTGCCGTCGGTCCTCGGTGGGCTGGTCGGCAGCCCGCTCATCGCGGTGCCCACCAGCGTCGGGTACGGCTGGCACCTGGACGGCCTCACGGCGTGGCTCGCCATGCTGAACTCGTGCGCGCCGGGCGTGCTGACCGTCAACGTGGACAACGGCTTCGGCGCTGGCGTCGCCGCCGCCAGGATCGCCCGCCGCACGCCGAGCCGCGCAGACGCGAATGGCTGAGCCGCAGGCGATGGCCGAGGCGCAGGCGATGGCCGAGGCGAGCGCGGCGGCAGAACCGGTGACCGCCCTGTGGGTCGACCCCAGCAACGGGGCCGCCGGCGACATGCTGCTCGCGGCGCTGCTGGACGCGGGCGCGAGCCTGTCCGTCGTGGAGCAGGGCGTGGCGCGACTCGCGGTGGAGCCGGTGGCACTGGAGCTGGAGAGCGTACGCCGGCACGGCCTGCGCGCCGCCCATCTGATCGTCACCGCGCCCGACAGCGGCACCCACCGCGATCTGGCCGCGGTGACCGCCATCATCACCCGCGCCGCACTTCCGCCGGCGGTGCACGCGTTCGCCGTCGCCGCCTTCACCACGCTGGCCCGAGCCGAGGCGCGGGTGCACGGCGTACCCCTGGCGGACATCCACTTCCACGAGGTCGGCGCCCTCGACGCGGTGGTCGACCTGGTCGGTTGCGCCCTCGCGCTCGCCGACCTGGGGCTGCTCGACGCGCCCACCCGGGTGGTCGGCCCGGTCGCGGTGGGCTCCGGCGTCGCCCGCACCGAGCACGGTCCGATGCCGGTCCCCGTGCCCGCCGTCCTGGAGATCCTCACCGCGGCGGGCGCCCCGATCGCCGCCCATCCGGCCGCGATGGAGCTGTGCACGCCGTCGGGCGCCGCCCTGCTCGCCACCCTCGCCACCGGCTGGGGGCCGCCACCGGCGCTGGTGCCCCACGCGGTCGGGGTCGGCGCCGGCACCAGGGACCCGGCCGGCCACCCGAACATCCTGCGGGTGCTGGTGGGTACGTCGGTGGCCTCGGACGCCGACGCCACGCCCTGGCACGGCGAGCCGCTACACCGGGTCGACACCACAATCGACGACGTGGACCCCCGGGTCTGGCCGGACCTGCTGGAGCAGTTGCGGGCGGTGGGCGCCGCGGACGCCTGGTGCACGCCGGTGCTGATGCGCAAGGGGCGACCGGGGCAGCTGCTCAGCGTGCTGGCCGCACCGGCGCAACTCGACCTGGTCTGCCGGCTGGTGTTCACCTACACGGGCACGCTCGGCGTGCGGGTATCCACCGTTCAGCGTCGCCGGCTGCGCCGCGATCAGATCGCCCTGCCGTACGGCGACACGGCGGTACGGGTCAAGCGCGGTTACCTCGGTGACCACCTGGTCAGCGTGCAACCGGAGTACGACGACGCCCTGGCGGTCGCCCAGCGCGCGGACGTGCCGGTCGCCCGGGTGCTGGACGAGGTACGCGCGGTGGCCCGCGCCGCCGGCCCGTCGCCGGAGGCCGGTCCGCTCCCGGAATCGACGCCCGCATGATCTGTCTCATGCCGCACTGCGGCTTCCTGTCCGCCACCTCGCGCATGTTGGAGATCTACCGCGCGCTGCGCCAGCGCGGGGTGACCGCCCGCATCGCGACGCACGGCGGCACCTACGAGCACGTGCTCCGCGACGTCGGTGTCCCGTACGACATCGTGGGTCCACGGATGACGCCGCAGCGGTGCGAACGGTTCATCCGCGACGAGATCGGCATGGGGTACGTCGGCCAGAGCATGTACACCGACCGGGAGATGCGGGACTACGTCACCGCGGAGACCGAGTACTTCCGACGATACGACATCCGTACGGTGGTCACCGGCTTCACCCTGACCACCCTGCTATCCACCAGGCTGGCCGGCGCCAGGTTGGTCACCGAGCACGCCGGCAGTTGGGTGCCACCGCTGTTCGAGCGAGGGATGCTGCCGGCGCCGAGCCAGGCCCACTTCGGTCTGCTGCCGGCGCCCCTGCTGCGTTGGCTGTCGAACTCTCTGCCACCCCGGGTCGGCTTCTACTGCGGCGGGTTCAACCGACTGGCCGCCGAGCTGGGCGTTCCGCGCGTGCCCAGCCTCGCCGCGCTCGTCCTCGGCGACCTGGCGCTCATCCCGGAGGTGCCGGAGGTGCTGGGCGTGCCCGCCTCGGAGGTGGCCGACTGGCGGCCGGACGGCCGGTCCGGCTACCGGGCGAGCACACGGCTGCGCTGCGTCGGGCCGCTCTACGCTCGGCTGGACCTGCCGCTGCCGGACCGGGTCGCCCGTTTCCTCGCCGAGCCGGGGCCCGTCGTCTACGTGGCGGTCAACTCGGCGGAGGTCGGGTTCGTGCGGCGCGTGGTCACGGCCATCGCCGCGCTGCCGGTGCGCGTGCTGGTCGCCGGCACCCACCATGACCTGCACGACATGGCCGGCGACCGGGTCATGGTCGGCGGTGTGCTGCCGAGCCACCTGATCATGCCGCAGGTTGACCTGGCGGTCACCGCTGGCGGGCAGGGCAGCGTGCAGACAGCGCTGGCCGGCGGCACTCCGGTGCTCGGCTTTCCGCTCCAACCGGAGCAGGACCTGAACCTCGCGCTGCTGGAACGGATCGGCGCGGCACGCCTGCTGGCGCCGCGGCACGTGGGCGCGAGGCTGGCCCCGCTCGCCGGGGAGATGCTGGCCGACCCGTCGTACCGCGAAGCGGCGGAGCGGGTCCAGCGCTGGTACGCCGCCACCGACGGGCCCGGGAACGCGGCCGAGGCCATCCTGGCCCTGCACGATGTCGGCGAGACCGACACCATCGGCCCCGCCGGCGCCCTCGGCTGACCCCGCTGGTCGTCCGGCGGAGTTGACCCGCTATGCGGCCGGCGGGGCGCCCGTCCCCGCCGGCCGTACGACCGGTCCGGTCGACCACTGTTCCTCGTGGTCGGCCTTGCGGAGGAGTTCGTCGGCGCTGTGCGCCACCCGGGACATCGCCAGGCGCAGCAGCGGGGGCGCCATCATCGACGTGACGATCGCGACGAGCGCGATGATCGTGAAGGTGGCGATGTCCAGGACACCGAGCCGCAGCCCCACCATCGCGACGACGATCTCGACCACGCCACGGGCGTTCATGCCCGCGCCGACGGCCAGGGACTCCCAGTGGCCGAGCCGACTGGATCGCGCACCCAGGTAGGCACCTGTGAACTTGCCCAGGATCGCTGCCGCCAACACCACGAGAGCGGCCAACGCGACGTCGCGATCGAGCAGCACGCCGAGGTCCATGCGCAACCCAGCGGAGGCCAGGAAGATCGGTGCCAGCACGGTGAGCACCACGGTACGCAGAGGGGCCAGCAACGCCCGCCGCTCCCGGATCGCCTGCCCGACGAGGATGCCGGCGACGAACGCGCCGAACACGGCCTCCATGTGCAGCGACTGGGTGATCGCCGCGCCGGCCAGGACGATCACCACAGCCGTGACGATGGTCGGTCCGGTCTCCGTGGAGCGGCCGGCCAGCCGTAGCGCGCCGCGCACCAGTGGCCGGCCGACGACGATCGCGGCGACCACGAACGCGACCAGCAGCAGCAGCGACAGCGCGACCTGGCCGGCGCGTACGCCGACGGTCGCCATGGCCGACACGACCGAGAGCAGGAACCAGCCCACCGCGTCGTCGACCATGCCGGACGTCATGATCAACTGCCCGACGTCGCGGTGGATGAGCTTCATGTCCGCCAGCGTCTTGGCGATCACGGGGATCGCCGTCACGCACATGGCGACGGCGAGGAACAGCGCGAACACCGGGCGTTCGGTGGTGTCCGGCACCAGGACGGCCGGAGCCAGGTAGCCGATGAGGATGCCGAAGCCGATCGGTATGAGCAGACCGCCGAGGCTGACCCGGACGGCCGTCGTGCCGCGGCGGCGGATGATCCGGGTGTCCAGCTCGATGCCGGCCACCCCCACCAGCAGCAGCACGCCGACCTGGGCGACGGCGTCCAGCAGGTGCATCTGCGCCGCGTCGGCGGGGAACAGCCAGTCGTGTACCGCCGGCGCCGCGTGGCCGAGCAGCGACGGCCCGAGCACCACGCCGGCCATCAGCTCGCCGACGATCGGCGGCAGCCCGAATCGCGCCACCAACCGCCCCAGGCCGAGGCCCAGCAGGAGCAGGGACGCGAGCTGGACGAGCAGGATCACCACCTGTCCACCCGCCAACGGCATGATGGGTGCGCTCATACCGGCCTCACCTCCGTGATCAGGGCCGCCAGTCGGTCGAGCCCCTGCTCGATCTGCGGTGGCTGCAGAAGGCTGACCGACAGGCGGAGTTGATGACGTCCGCCCCCGTCGGCGTAGAAGTGGTGCATCGGCGTCCACAACACACCGAAGTCGCGGGCGGAGCGCTCCAGCAGCGCGTCGTCCACCACGAACGGCACCGTCACGACGAGGAAGAAGCCGCCACCGGGGGTGTTCCAGGAGACGCCGGCACCCTGCCCGAAGCGCGCGGCCAGGCCGTCCAGCACGTGCCGCAGATTGCGCCGGTACGCCTGGGCTTCGCGCTCGTTGGCGCGTACGAGGCTGCAGTCGTGCTCCAGCAGCTTGCCGGCGATGACTGCCTGCGCCAGCGGTGAGGTGTTGACCGTCACCATGCTCTTGATCTTGGATAGCTCGTCGGCCAGCAGACCCGTACCCGTGGGTCCCGCCACCGGCTGGTCGGCGACCACGTAACCCACCCGGGCGCCGGGCATCCCGGTCTTGGCGAACGAGCCGAGATAGACCACACGACGCTCGTCGTCCATGGCCTTCAGGGTGGGCGGGCGGTCGCCGCCCGCGTGGAACAGGCCGTACGGGTTGTCCTCCAGGATCAGCAGGTCATGCTCGACGGCCGCGCGCAGCACCGCGACGCGGGTCTCGGTGTCCAGGCTCGCCCCGGCCGGATTGGCGAAGTCGGGCACCAGGTACAGCGCGCGGGGGCGCTGCCCCGCCGCCCGGGCGGAGCGCACCACCCGGGCGAGGTCGGCCAGGTCGATGCCCCGCGAACCGTCCCGCACCGACAGCGTGGTCATGTCGACGAGCGACGCGGCCCCGCGAATTCCCACGTAGTTGGGCGAGACCGCCAGCAGCACGTCGCGAGGGTCGGTGCGCAACGCCCGCAACACGAGGAACATCGCCTCCTGCGCGCCCACCGTCACCACGACGGCCTCCGGGTCGACGTCCATCCCCTCGTCGACCGACAGGTTGGTGGCCACCAGGTCGTGCACGATGCCCTTGGTCCGGCCGTACTGCAGAAGGACGCGGTTGACCTGACGCTCACTCAACCCCTGCTCGTCGCGCAGGTGGTCGCAGTAGCGGCGCAGATAGCGGTGCACCGCCTCCACCTCGAAGAACTCCTCGTACGGCCGGCCCGCCGCGAACGACACCGCGTCCGGGAAGCGACCGGCGATCTCGTTGAGGAAGGTCATCGAGTCGAGCACCGGGTCGGCCAGCGAACCGTGCAGGTCGGCCAGCGCGATCGGGGCGCGAGCGCCCACCGTGGTCGTCCCCGACGTGCCCGTCACGGGGACCATCCCGCGAGGGCGTCACCGGGCGCTCGGCCCCGCATCGTCGGTCCGGACCCGCCGGCGGCCACGGTGGTGCCGTGGCCCAGTGCCCGCAGGTCGGCACAGCCCATCATCGCCATCGCATCCTCCAATTCGGCCCGCAGCAACGACAGCACCCGGCGGGCGCCGGCCCGGCCACCCACGGCCAGCCCCCAGAGCGCAGGCCGGCCCACCAGCACGGCGGACGCGCCGAGGGCCAGCGCACGTGCCACGTCCACACCGCCACGGACGCCGCTGTCCAGGAGAACCGCGCACCGGTCGGCCACGGCCGCGACCACCGGCTCCAGCGCCGCGATGCTGGGCACCGCGCCGTCGAGCTGGCGGCCACCGTGGTTGGACACCACGACCCCGTCGACTCCCAGGTCCGCCGCGCGCGCCGCGTCGTCCGGGTGCAGGACGCCCTTCACGACGATCGGCAGGCGCGTACGTCGACGCAGCCAGTCCAGGTCTCGCCAGGACAGCTTCGGGTCGAACGCGAGACCGGTGTGCACCATCAGCGCCGAACTGTGCGTGCCGCTGGAGTGCGCAGGCGCGCCGACCTCCGACGGCAGGTTGGCGGCCACCACGTCGGCCGGCAGCGTGAACCCGGATCGCATGTCCCGCAGACGGCGGCCCATCCGCGGCACGTCGACCGTCAGCATGAGAGCCCGGCAACCGGCGTCCTCGGCGCGGGTCACCAGGTCGGCGACCAACCCGCGGTCGCGCAACCAGTAGAGCTGCATCCAGACCGCCGCCCCGGTGGCGGCGATCCGCTCGACCGGCTCGCTGCTGAGCATGCTGGCCACGAACACCGCGCCCTCGTCCCGGGCCGCCTCGGCGAGCGCCACCTCGCCGTCCGGATGCAGGAGCCGCTGGTAGGCCATCGGCGCCACCCCGACGGGCAAGCCCATCTGCGTACCCAGCAGCTCCGTGCCGAGGTCGCAGGCATCCGTGCCCACCAGCACCCGCGGGACCAGGTGCACGCGGTCGAACGCGTCCCGGTTGTCCCGCAACGTCGACTCGGTGCCGCTGCCCCCGGCCACGTAGTCCCAGATCGGCTCGGCCAGCACCCGTCGCGCCGCCAACGCCACGTCGTCGAGGCAGAGCAGGGCGGCGAGGTCGGTTCCCCGATCCGCGATGGTGGTCACAGGACGTCGTGGGTCTTGGTCCGCTCCGCCTCGACCGCCTCGTAGAGCGCCCGGATGTTTCCGCTGCCGAACGTGCGCGCACCAAGCCGCTCGATGGCCTCGAAGAAGAACGTCCGGCGCGGGTGGGTGGACCTGGCGAAGATCTGGAACAGCTGCCCGTCGTGGTCCTCGTCGACGAGGATGTTGCGGGACCGCAACTGGTCCACGTCGTACCTGGCGAGGTCGAGTCGCTGGCCGAGCAGGTCATAGTAGGTGTCCGGCGTCCGCAGGAATTCCACACCGCGATCGGTCAGCGCCGAGATCGCCGAGACGATATCCGTGGAGCACATCGCCACGTGCTGCACGCCGGGGCCACCGTGCCCCTTGAGGAAGTCGTCGATCTGGCCGGCGGCGGCGGAGGAGTCCGGCTCGATGAGCGTGAGCGTGACCAGCCGGGACGGGCTCTGCACCACCTTGGAGAACATCGCCTGGCTGCCGACCCGGATGTGCTCCTCGAAGGTCACGTCGAAATCCAACACCGTGCGGTAGAAATCCACGGTCTCCTCAAGCGTGCCCGCCTCGAGACAGACGGCGAGGTGGTCGACCACGCCCAGCCCCGGTGCCGGGCCCGCCTCCGGCATGTGCCCGTCCGGCAGACCGGGGGTCAGGCCGGGCAGCACAGGCCCGGCCGACTCCTCGGGTGGCTGGACGAAGGTGTGCGTCACGTCGCCGAAGCCGCCGACCGTGGCCGTGACGAACCCGTCGCGGGCGGCAGGTTCGACCACCGCCCGCGCGCCGCGGGACACCGCGACCTCGAACGCCGCCCTCGCGTCCGGGGTACGCATCGCCAGGTCGGCGACGCCGTCGCCGTGCTGCTGCACGTACAGGCTGGCCGGGTGCGCGTCGACGAGCCCTTCGGTGGCCACGAGAACTGTCGAACCCTGCCGCAGCGCCACCGACACGTGGTCCTCGGCGCTGCGCGAGCCGACGACGGCGAAGCCGTACTGGGCGGCGAGCTCGCGTGCCGCCCAGACCGCGTCGGTCACGTGGAATTCGACGTGGTGCACGGCCAGGTCACTGAACACACTGCTGCCCACGCTCACTGATGTCCCCCTACCGGGGCCGCACGGCCCCCCTTGTGGTCAGAAGATGGGAGCCGCCGTCGGAGCCGACAGCTCACCGAGATACGGATGCCAGAGATGTTCGGGGTCCTGCTCAACGGCCCGGATGACGTTCCGCATCTCGACGAGCGCCTTGGGCTCGGCCTCGTCGTACATGTTGCCCTGCAACATCTTCAGCACGTCGAGTCGATACCGCGGGTCCTGGACGAACGCGGTGAACAAGATGTTGAGCCGGTAGTAGACCGAGATGAATTCGTACCAGTTACGTACGCCGCGCCGCAGCAGCATCTCGTACGTCGTGAAGCGCTCGCGCTTGAAGTCGCCCGCCTCGGCCGCGGCGATGATGTCGTTGCAGGCCAGCCGGGCGCTGTTGAGGGCGATGCTGACGCCGGTGGAGAAAATGGGGTCCACGAAGCGGGCGGCGTCGCCGATCATGACGAAGTTGTCCCCGCAGATCTGCTTCATCGCGTAGCTGTAGTCGCCCTCGGCCTTGAACGGCCGCACCTGCTCCGAGCTGCGTAGGGCCGCCTCCAGCTCGGGCCGGCTGCCCACGCACTCCCAGAAGAACGCTTCGAGATCTTCCCGGGCCGCCTCGGCGAACCGGCTCTTCTGGGTGACGACGCCGATCGACGTGATCGTCTCGGTGATGGGAATCTGCCACACCCAGGTATCGGTCAGCGGCAGGAAGTGGATGAAGATGAAGTCGGACTTCGACTGCTCCGCCGACAGCGCCTGTCGATCGAAGCCGTCGAACCAGGTGTGGATCGCGTACTGGTTGAAGACCGAGTCGGCCACCTTCACCTTGAGCTGACTGCCCAGGGCGGTGTTCCGACCGCTGGCGTCGACCACCATCCGCACCGACACCTCGCGCTGCCCGTCAGCGCAGCGGGTGTGCATCACGGGGTGCTCGCCGTCGAAGTCGACGCGGTTGACCCGCACGCCATGGTGGACCGCCGCGCCGAGACTCGCCGCGTTCTCCAGCAGGATCTGGTCGAACTTGCCCCGGTCGACGTGGAAGGTGTAATCCCGGTCGACGCCGGCCTGATCCCGCTCGTTGAACATGACCTCGGCGAGCCGGAAGTCGTGCGTGAGGTTGGAGAAGCCCAGGTGGCTCACCGGCCGCGACTCGGCCGACGTCCACGCCGCGCCGAACTTGCGCGGGAAGCCGGCCGCCTCGACGGCGGCCATCGCCCCGGTCTCCAACAGCACCGGCGTGGTGGCCGGCACCAACGACTCACCCACGTGTTCGCGGGGGAAGTGCGCGCTCTCGAAGACCACGACGGACAGCCCCGCCTTGGCCAGGTAAGCGGCGGCCGTGGACCCGGCGGGCCCACCCCCGATGATGCCGATGTCCCACTCTGCTGGCTTGGTGTTCATGGCGCCTCCTCGGCATGCCTGTCAGGCGCGGGGCAACGACAGGATCAGGTCGGTGATGGTGTCGAGACTGCGGAAGTGTCGTCCCGTGATGTGCGAAGGCGGCACGTCGACGTCGAGCTCCGCCCGGACGAACGCGATGAGCCGAGCCGTGTTCAACGAGTTCAGGACGCCCCACTCCAACAGTGGCGAGTCGGGACGCAGGTCGACTCCGGTGACCGTCTCACCCTGGTCGCCGATCAGCTCGTGGCGCACGTACACCATCAGTTGGCCGAGTATCTCGTCGCGTTGGTCTGTCGGCACAAACCCCTCCCAGGTCACCGGACATGGTCTCCCCCGTGAGCTGTCACCCGGGAAGCCGCGCAACCCGCCGACCCTTCCCCCTTTGATGACATCCCTACTCGGTGAATTCTAGGAGCCCAGGCGGGTTCGTCAAGGGGGATGCCGCGCAAGGATCGGCGCCGGCCACTGGCACGACGACGGTCGTGCCAGTTCAGCGCGGGCGGATCAGGCCAGGACGCCGGTGAGGTAGGTCTGGATCGCCTTGCCCGTTAGCGCGGCCAGTCCGGCGGCGGTGAGCTCGGCGATCGCCGGCACGCGGAAGACGTACCGGGTGGTGGCGAGACCGATCAGGTGCGAGCCGACCATGGCGGCGCGCAGCTCCGGCTGGGAGTGACCCAGGGCCCGGGTCAGCGGCAGGATCACCTGGTCGCCAAGGAAGTTGCGGATGGCGTCCGCCGCCATGTCGTTGGCCGTCATCGACCGCAGGATGCCCCCGAGCCGCGCCGCCGTGTCGGGCTCGTCCCAGTGGCCGAAGAACAGCTCGACGGTGCGCCGGCCGACCTGGCCGCGCGGACCCTTCATCGCCCGCTCCACCAGCTCGGGCGGCTGCAGGGCGCCGCGCACCGCCGCCTCGAACAGGCCCTCCTTGGTGAGGAAGAAGTGATGCACCAGCGCGCTGTCGACCCCCGCCTCCTGGGCGATGGTACGCACAGTGGCGCCCTCGTAGCCGCGCTCGGCGAACTGGCCACGAGCGATCCCGAGGATGAGCTGATGGCTCACCGTCGGCCCGACACGTCGCCCCGTCCGTCGTCGTGGAGCACCGTTCGGGGACACCTCCGCGCCCACAAGTTCACCTTTCCCAGTTCATCGCATGCCCTATTCATCGTATGGGGGCAAACGCCATAGTATCGCCTTCCCACATGCGGAAATACGGAGGATCTGCGGCGAGGCAACGACAACAGTACGTAACGATGCCTTGACACGGTGCCCCGCACCCGCCGTAGCATGGCGCAGTGCTACGAACACGGGCGGTTGCCGGGAGTCTTGTCTTCTTTTGCGCCGCGCCGGGCGTGGTCGCGGGCCTCGGCCCGTGGTGGATATCCGACTGGGAGATCGAAACACCGTTCGCCTTCTACCAGCCGGTTCGAGTCCTCGGCGTACTGATGCTGGTTGTCGCGGTGGCGTTTCTTCTTCAGTCGTTCGTGCGGTTCGTCGTGGAGGGCCTGGGCACTCCGGCCCCGGTGGCGCCGACCGAGCACCTGGTGATCGGCGGGCCCTACCGGTTCGTCCGCAACCCGATGTACGTCGCGGTGGTGACGGCCATCCTCGGGCAGGCACTGATCTTCGGCCAGGCCGCGCTGCTGTGGTACGGGCTGGCCATCGCCCTCATCCAGGCGGCGTTCGTACGGTTCTACGAGGAACCCGGCCTGCGCCGGCGGTACGGCTCCGAGTACGACACCTACCGCGCCGCGGTTCCGGCGTGGATTCCCCGGCTACGCCCGTGGCAGGGTGCCAGCTCACCGCAGACGTGACCCGATCACCAGACCACCCGACGTGCGGCCGGACCACCGAGCCGCCGACCCGCGAAGGGACCGCGATGCCGTCATCCCCGAGGGCTGACCACCCCCGCCGCACGACGGGGGGCAACCAGCCTTCTAGGACACCCGCTCCCGGGTAGGCAACTCCGCCTGCGTCACCGACGCCTGGCACGTGGCGGTCAACACCGGCAGCCGGCCGGAGACCTCTGCGATCAACTCGCCCCGCAAAAGGTCGTCCCCGGCCGGTTCCCCCCAGATGATGAGCCGGCAGTTCACCTGCTCCGCGCGCACCGACGCCGAGGCCGTCCAGATAATGGGCATGCGGTGTCGTGCCGCTCCCAACAATTCCACTGTGACAAACTCGGGTGCCGTCTTGTCGGTGCCGTCGCACTGCTCGAAGCCGACGTGCGCCGTAATCTCACCACTGCCCAAGTAACTCAATTGAAACATTACGCGGTATTCGCGCCCACCTACATCCGCCGGCAATAACCCAGCTGTCAATAACAGCCCCTCCGGCTCGTAGAAGAGCACCTGGACATCCGTAGCAGCTAGCGCTGATGCTTTCATATCCCTGGTGGCCCCATCCCCCATTAGCGTACCGCCAGTTCATCGATGGATGTTATCCTGTCGAGGGCCTTGCTGTCCCCCCCTAATTGGGTAGGCCATCGCGCGGCACGGTCGGGTTGCGGACCGTTCCGGCTCGAATAGGTCTCATCGGGCATGACGTGTCCGGGTCGATGTGTCGTACACGAATCCGAGCACGGCAATCAGCCTCGGCAGGACAGCCACGTTGACGTGGGACAACGCGATATCGGACCCGACTTGCATCGCACACCGCACCGAGGCATCGCGGCCTGGACGCGCCCGACCGGCGTCGCCGCACCTCTGGCGCGGCACCCGGGTGCGCCCGTCGTGCGGCGTGCCGGCATTCCGACACCAACTGCCGGCGGCCCATCCCCGGACCGCTCGACACAGCGCCGACGCCCGCCCAGGCCCTCATCCGGCATAGCCGGGCGCCGGCGTCCCGACCACGTCGGCGCCGTGCCGGTGGCCCACCCCCTGCCCATCGCTCAATTCGCCGCGGGCACCACCCTCAGCGGGCACGGGTTGAGGCCCCGACCGTACGGTCGGGGCCTCGGCCCGGTGGGACCACTCAGGTCGGGGCGCCCGCCGCGAGGACCTCTTCCTCTTCCTCGACGGCGTGACCGTGACCCTGTGTGCGCAGGTGCGGGATGAACAGCGCGATCAGCGCGCCCGCGGCGAGCGCGCAGGCAGCCACCAGGTGGGCCTCCTGCAGACCGTCGACGAACGTGGCCACGGACTCGTAGCCGCCGTTCGCGCCGAGGATCGCACCGCCCACCGACACACCCATCACGGTGCCGGTCTGCCGGATCGCGTTGGACACGCCGGAGGCGACGCCCTCCAACTCGGCGGGCGCGAACCCGAAGGCCAACCGGCCGATCGGCGCGAGGAAGATACCCAGGCCGAGCCCGGTGATCACGAACGGCACCACCAGCTTCGAGTACGTCAAATCGTCGACGACCGAGCCGATCCAGCCCACGCCGATGGCCTGCATCGTCAGGCCCAGGATCACCAGCGGCTTGCCGCCGATCTTGTCGGTCAGGATGCCGGAGATCGGTGCTGCGATCATCGGCATGGCCGTCCACGGCAACGTGCGAAGGCCGGCCTCCAGTGGTGAGTAGCCGAGGACGCTCTGCAGGTACTGGGTGCCGAGGAAGACGGCCCCGAAAACACCGAACGGCATGATGATCGTCGCCACCATGGTGAGGCTGAAGCCTCGGCTGCGGAACAACGACAGCGGCACCATCGGGGTGCGTGCCCGCGACTGCCAGAAGATGAACACGAGCACGAGGAGACCGCCGATGATGAACCCCGCCAGGATGGAGGGGCTGTCCCAGCCGGCGCTGTTGCCCCGCACGAGGCTGGACACGATGCCGAGCATGCCGGCGGTGATCAGAACGACGCCCACCGGGTCCAGGCGGCCGTAACCGCCGCGGCTCTCGCGGACGCGCGTCATCACCGGCAGCAGCAGCAGGCCGATGGGCACGTTGACCCAGAAGATCCACTGCCAGGACCAGGCTTCGGTCACCGCCCCGCCGATGACCGGTCCGAGGGCGATACCGAGGCCCACCATCGCGCCCCACAACCCGAACGCGTGGCCGCGCTGGCGTGCCGGCACCACGCTGGCCAACAGGGTGAGGGTGAGCGGGAGAACAACAGCGGCACCCAGACCCTGCACCGCGCGTGCGGCGATCAGGAATTCGATGTTGTCCGCGAGGCCCGCCATCGCGGAGGCGAGGGTGAAGACCAGCAACGCGATGGTGAAGATCTTTCGTCGACCGAAGCGGTCACCGAGCGCCGCGCCGGTCAACAGAAAGACGGCGAAGGTGAGCGTGTAGGCGTTGACGATCCATTCAAGATCTTCAAGGCTCGCGCTGAGCTCGGTCCGGATGACCGGTAGCGTCGTCGTGACGACGAGGGTGTCGATCGCGACCATGAACACCGCGACCAGGGCCGCGATCCATGTCCATACAGTGCTGTGGGTCGCTGGTTGGTTCTTGTCCACTCTGTTTCCCTACTCGAGATGGATTGACTGGGAAGGATCGCTGGGGCGCTGCCCGTTGCGCTCCTCTCGTCGGTATTGGGGGTGAGAGACCCGGACGTATGTCCCGCGCCAATACCCCAGCGGGAATCGGTCCGGCGCCGTCGCGCCGCCGACGAGGCGGCCGAGCACGATGACGTGGTCACCGGCGGCGATCACGTCGTGCAGCGCGCACTCGGTGAAGGCGACGGTGGGTTCCAGCCGCGGCATGCCGGCGACGTCGCCGGGACGCCACGCCACGTTCGCGAACTTGTCGCTGTTGCAGCTGGCGAACAGGTCGGAGACCTCGTGGCCGTCCGCGTCGAGGAAGTTGACGGCGAACCCGCCGGTCTCCCGGATCGCGTCCAGAGTGGAACTCACCTGCCGCACGCAGAACAGCAGCAGCGGTGGGTCCTTGGAGACGCTGCACACCGACGACGAGGTCAGGCCGTGCGGCCGCCCGGACGCGTCGAGCGCGGTCACCACGCTGACGCCGCTGGCCAGCGAGCCCATGATCGCTAGGAACGCACTCGGTTCCACGTTGACTAGTTCGGTGCCAGTAATGGTCCACCTCCTTCGATCGCCGCCAGAAGCGCGGCTCGATCGGTCTTTCCGTTCGGAGTGAGCGGTAGGCTCGCGGCCGCCTGGACGGAGTCGACGATCATGTAGGTCGGCAGCTGTCCGGCGCACCAACGCTTGATCTCCAGCAGGCCGGGGCGGCGGTCGCCCGCCGGCACCACGACCGCGTGCAGCCGCGCGGCGAGCCCGACGCCGGCGACGACCACCGCGGCCGCCGCGACGTCCGGGTGCGCGGCGAGGACGGCCTCGATCTCCCCGGGCTCCACCCGGTTGCCGCGCACCTTGGCCATGTCGTCGCGGCGGCCCAGATATTCCAGCGTGCCGTCGGACGCCAGCCGCCCGAGATCACCCGTTCGGTACGGTCCACGCTGCGGCTCCCGGCCCCAGTAGCCGAGCATCACCATGGGCCCGTCGGCCACGATCTCGCCCTCGGGTGAGTCGCCGGCACCAGCACCGCCCGCGCCGGTGGAGCTCGACGGGTCCAGAGTCAACAGCGCGCCGCTGGCCGGCCGGCCGATCGGCAGCGGACGGTCGCGCCCGGTGTCGGCGTCGGTCACCTCGTACGACGCACACACGTTGGTCTCGGTGGGCCCGTACCAGTTGAGCAGCCGTACGCCCGGCCAGGCGGCACGCAGCTCGTGCACGTACCGGATCGGCATCACCTCGCCGGCGAAGACGCAGGCCCGCAGTGCCGGCGGCGGCGGGCCCTCCAGCAATTCACCGTCCCGGATCATCAGGGTCAGCGCGGACGGCACCGAATACCAGATGGTGATGCCCTCCTCGCGCACGAACCGGGCCAACTGCACCGGCGCGTACGCCAGCTCGGTCGGGACCAGGTGCACCGACGCGCCCGCGCGGAACGCCGCATAGAGGTCGAAGACGGACAGGTCGAAGTTGAACGGGGCGTGGTTGGCCAGCCGATCCCGTGGCGACACCGCGAGCAGGTCACCGGCCCATTCGACGAACGCGGCCGCGTTGCGGTGACTCAGGCAGACGCCCTTCGGCGATCCCGTCGACCCGGAGGTGTAGAGGATGTACGCGGGGTCGTCCGGGTCCCGTCGGTGCACCGGTGGCGCGTCGCCCTCGGCCCCCAGCCGCTCCAGCTCGTCCAGCGTCACCAGCGGCGGCCCGTCCGGGGCATCGCACTCGCGCGCGACCCGCTCCGCGGCCGGCCCGTCCGCGACGACGACCGTCGCCGCGCAGTCGGCCGCGATGCGCCACACGCGGGCGGGTGGATTCGCCGCGGACACCGGCACGTACGGCGCGCCCAGCGCGAGCGCCGCCTGCATGACGGCCACCGCGGCGGCCCGCTTGTCGGACCACAGCACCACCCGGTCGCCCGGGGACACCCCTGCGCGCGCCAGCCCGGTCGCGAGGCGACGCGCGGCCGCCGCCAGCTCCGCGTACGTGATCTGCTCGTCGTCCGCGATCACCGCCGGCGCATCCGGCGTACGCCGGGCCCACGCGGCCACGTAGCCGTGGATTCCCGCGCCACCTGGCGTGGCGGACTGGTCCGCGTCCCGCACGGTCGGCACCTCCCTGGTCAAGCCGCAGCCCTCACAGACCCAGCTCGCGGGCGATCAGCAGCCGCTGGACGTCCGACGTGCCGGAGAAGATGGTGCTGGGCACGGCGTCGCGGAGCACGGTCTCGATCCCGGCGTCGCGCAGGTAGCCGAGGCCTCCGAACAGGCGCACCGCGTCCAGCGCGCCGGCGACGGCCGCCTCGGAGACGGCCAGCTTCGACAACGCCACGTTCAGTTCCGAACCGGCTCCGTTGTCCATCTCCCAGCAGCAGCGGTAGAGCAACAGCCGCGCCGACTCCGTACGCAGCTTCATCTCCACGATCCGGTTCGCCACCGCCTGGAAGTCGCCGATGCGCCGGCCGAACTGTCGGCGCGAGGTCGCGTGCTCGACGCAGCGCTCGATCAGGCGGTCCAGCAGGCCGACATATCCGGCGAACAGGCAGGCGCGCTCCCAGCGCATGGAGTGTTGGAAGATGGCCGCGCCCTGGCCCGGCTCGCCGAGCACCCGGTGCGCCGGCACCGGGCAGTCCTGAAAGGACACCCGGCCGGCGGGCGCCGACACGAGACCCATCTTGTCGAACGGCTCGCTGACCGTCAGGCCGGGAGTGTCCCGGTCCAGCACGAACGCGGTGACACCGAGATGGCCGGCCGCCGGATCGGTGGTCGCGTAGGTCACCAGCACGTCGGCCACCGGTCCGTTGGTCACGAACGTCTTCTCGCCGCTGAGCAGGTACCCGTCCGCCGTCTCCGTCGCCGTCACGGCGAGCCGCGAGACGTCGGAGCCCGCGCCCGCCTCGGTCATCGCGTTGCCGGCCACCACCTCGCCCGAACAGATCCGCCGCAGGAGGCCCTTCTTCAGCTCCGGCGTGCCGAACCCGGCGATCGGCACCGCGCAGGCGAACTGGTGTGCGCTGGCGGCGAACACCAGACCGGTGTCCGCGCACCCCCGACCGAACGCCTCGACACGCAGCGCGGTGTCCAGAGCGCCCAGCCCACCGCCGCCGTACTCTGCGGGAATGCACAGGCCGAGCAGCCCCAGCCGGCCGAGATCCCGCCAGGCGTCACGGTCGTGCAGCCGGCTGGCGTCGGCGGTGGGCGCGAACGTCTCCTCGACGCTCGCGCGCACCTCGTCGTACGCGTCCCGCTGTTCAGGCGTCCAGGCGAAGTCCACGCTGCCCCCTCGGCCGCGCGGTGGGCCGGCGCGGCGGAATGACCGGCTTGCAGGAGCAACCCGGACCGGACTGACATATCCTCAAAGGTCTAGACTTAGGCATTTGATCGGGCAGTGCGCTCGGGCGTACGAAGACTCGTAAGAGGTTGCCTTGACGACGCAGCAGGGATTCGACGGTGGCAGCGGCATCCGGCAGGCGATCCTCGACGTCACCCGGCGGGAGATCTCCGAGTGCGGCCTGACCGGAGTGAGCATCCGCAGTGTCGCCCGGCGCGTAGGTGTCGACCCGCGGCTCGTCCGGCACTACTACGGCTCCAAGGAGCAGCTTCTGCGCCACGCGGTGCAGGTCGACGGCAACCCCGTTGAGCTGGCCGAACAGCTCCTGGGTGGCAGCCGCCGCCGGTTGGGCCGCGCCACCGCGACCGCCCTGCTCACCCACTGGGACAGCCCTCGCACGACGATCTCGTACCGGGCTCGGCTGTCCGCCTCGCTGACCAGCGACGAGATCGCCGAGCTGATGCGCGACGAGTTCGTACGGGCATTCTTCGGCACGTTGGCCGAGGGCGTCAGCCCCGACCGGCACGAACTGCGGGCGGCGCTCGCCGCGTCCCAGGTGATCGGGCTGGCCCTGTGCCGCTACCTGATCGACGGCACCGAGCTGTCCCGGCACGACCGCGACGATCTCGCCCGGATGATGGGTCGCACGATCCAGCACTACCTCACCGCCGACCTGGCTGAGTGACGCCGGGCGCGCCGGCGGTCGAGCCGTCCGCGCGCCCGTCGTCATGGGCGGCGAGCCGCCCGTCGTCGGCCGACGCCCGCCCCCGGACCGGCGACGGCGCGTCATCCCGCCGGCCGGTCACGTTGTCCTTGGTCAGCAGCCGCTTGAAGTCCGCGGGCGCCACCGTCATGACCCACGCCACCATGAGGAGGCGACGGGGCATCGTGAAGTGGTAGTACCGCGCGTTCGGGTCGCCGAAGCGGTACAGCGGCGGCACGAACCGGGCTCGGCGCAGCTCACGGAAGATGATGTCAGCCGCCTGGGCCTGCCTCAGCCCACCGTCGCGTACCCGGACGAACACCTCGAAGAACCAGTCCAACATCTGGCGCAGGCCGTCCGGGGTGCGGAACCACAGCCCGCCGTCCGCGAACCGCTGCACCGGATCCCACGTCCCGGCAGCGAGCGCATCGTTGGTGGCCCGCTTGAGCGACAGGTGGGCCAGGATCTGCCAGAGCAGCCAGACCCGGCTGTACGCGTTCCACAACGCGAAGCTGCCGGAGGCCGTACGCGCCGCGGCCAGCATCTTGTCGTTGAACTCGATCAGGGCGTCCTGGAAGGCCGCCACCTCGGCCAGCACGGCACCCGACGCCTGGTCGTCGCGTACCGCCCGCGGTAACGCGGCCCCGAGAGCGTGGACCACCTCTGCCGTCATCGTCACGTCCCGGGACAGGAACTCGTCGGTACGGCAGGCCGAGCGCTCCATGGCGAACCACCGCGGCCCGTGGGTCACCGCCGCCCGGCGCTGCCAGTGGGGCGAGGTGGTCCAGCCGTCCTCCGCCGTGGCGGACGCGAACTGCTCCGCCAGGCTCGGAAATGGCGCGACCAGCGCCCGGAACGCGGCGTCCGGGTCGGCCGGCAGGTCGTCGAACCGGTCGTGGTCCAACCCCACCGTCACGCTGCACAGGTCGCTGGTCGCGTCATCGTGGTTGCGAAAGTCCACCACCTGGATCCAGCCGCCGTTGAAGAGGTGGTGCACGGTCCCCCGCGACCAGGTCGTCGCCCGGTGGTAGTCGGTGAGCCGGGTGCACTCCTCGAACTTCCGGACGCCGCGCAGGTGGGCGTGCATCATCCGGGACCGCAACAGCAACGTGCCCGGATCGCCCTCGGCGGTCGCCGACCGCAGCGGTGACTCCTCCCCGCACGCGTCCACCACGAACCGCCCGGTCGCCGTCCCTCCCGAGGCGAAGGTCAGGTGTACGGCGTCGGGCGCCAGCCGGACCTCGGTGGTGGACGCCCTCTCCGCCAGCACCGACGCGCCGTACCGGACGGCCAACTCCCGGGCGTACTCGTCGACGACCGGCCGGTAGAGGTGCCACTCGCTGTGCTCCCCCGGCACGTGGAACTGCACCGCGTGCGCCGGGTCGTGCCTGCGGCCCGCGGTGTGGTGCAGGAACGCGAGGCTCTTCTTGATCCCGCTGCTCCGGCGCACCGGGTCCGGCAGGTCCTCGAAGTGGGCGAAGGAGGCGATCTCCGGCACGTCGAACCGCTCGGCCAGCAGGTGCAGCACGGCGGTCGTGTACGGCACGGTGCTGTCGCCCGACGGCAGGACCGTGTCGTCGGGCGAGCCGACGAGCAGGACCCGCAGGTCCTGCTTGGCCAGTACCGTGGCGAGCAGGCCGGTCGCCAGATGGCTGCCCAGGATCACAACGTCGTACGACACCGGGACGTCGGGTTCGGTGGTGGTCATTCGGTCTCCTAGAAGATCTTCCGGCCCATGAGCTGCTCCTTGCCGGCCTCACGCAGGAAGCCGAGCATCAGCCGCCGCACGTCCGGCGGCGCCTTGGTCGCCGCCCACAGCATGGTCCGGCCGATCTTGAGCGGGGTCGGGTTGATGAACCGCAGGTTCCGGTCCTTCCAGCCCCAGTGGTCCGGCACGAAGGGCGCCCGGTTGAGGTGGTCGTAGAGAGCGTCCGCCGCCTCGTCGCCGGTGATCTTCCCGGCCTCGAAGTCGCCGCACTGCTTGACCATGTCCTCGAACAGTTCGCCGTAGCCCTCGTGGTCGGACCAGTGCAGGCCGGGGTTCTTCACCTCCTCCAGCTCGTTCAGATGCCTGTCGTCGCCGGTGGAGCGCCAGCGGCGGTACGCCTCGTGGGCCCGGAAGGTGCCGGCGTTCGAGCCCCACGCCCAGATCCGGAAGACGGCCGTCCAGAGCGAGTAGTGCTCGAACGAGGCGTACGCGGCGTTGACCAGCTTGTCGTTGCCGTCGAACAGTGCCTGCTGGCGGGTGTTGACCCCCTCGAACCGGTCGGCCGAGAAGTCGTCGTCGCCGACCGCCCGCAGAATCCGCCAGGCCAGCACGTTGACCGCTTCGCAGGTGTTGGACAGGCCGCGGGAGAACAGCGGGTCGATGAACGCCGCGGCGTGGGCCAGCAGCACCCACCGGTCGCCGACGGTGGTCTTGGACGAGTACTGCACCCGGTCGGTGCCCACCCACTCCCGCATCGGCCGAGCGCCCTCGAACTGCGCGGCCATGCCCGGGAACCGCTGCATGTGCTTCCAGAAGTCCTCCTCCGGCGACATGCCGGGCGTCTTCGGGTACATGCGCGGGTCCATCGTCAGACCGACGCTGCACAGCGGGTTCCTCGAGTCCTTGTGGTTGTTGAACGCGATCACCCACGACCAGCCCCGCGGGAACAGGTGGTGGACAGTGCCCTCGTAGAACGGCACCGGCGGCTTGTCGGCCCCGGTGCGCTTGAACACCTCGTCGGTGGTCTTGAGGTCGATCATGTGGTTCCAGACGGCCCGCGAGTGGTGCTTGTAGCGGCACGGGTCCTCGCGCAGGCCGAACTTCTCGGCCAGCGGCGAGCGGTAGCCGCTGGCGTCCACCACGTAGCGGCTGCGGAACTGCTCGCCTCGGGTGGAGCTGACCGTCACGCCGGAGTCGTCGAAGTCGACGTCGGCGATCGTGAAGTTCACCCGGGCCGTGCAGCCGTACTTGATCGCCGCGTGGAACAGGTACGCGTCGGTGTCCTGCCGGTACATGTGCGGCGTCTCGTGCAGCAGGCTCGGGAAGTTGAACATCGTGACCTGCTTCGGGTCCTGCGGCTTGCCCTCCTGGTGGTTGAGGAAGGCGAAGTGGTCCTTCTTTCCGTGCCAGGGCGAAATGATCTTCTGGCAGGCGGTCAGCGTCGCCAGGGTCATCAACTCCGGCACCTTGTACCGCTCGGACATGGTGCGCAGCGACACCAGCATGTTGGGGATGGTGGACTCGCCGATGGCGAACTTCGGGTGCGCCTTGGCGTCGACCAGCAGCACCTTCGCGCCGTTGCGCGCCAGGATCGCACCGAGCATCGAGCCGGCGAATCCCGCGCCGAGAATGGCGACGTCATATGTGGCCTTCTCGGCCTCGATCAATTCACTCACCGTGCACTCCAATTCCTCGTTTTACTTCGGCTCGGGAACGCGCAGCCGGGAGCCGAGCACCGGCCAGCCGGCGACC
Organism: Micromonospora sp. DT4; assembly: GCF_049841675.1. Taxonomy (NCBI): domain Bacteria; kingdom Bacillati; phylum Actinomycetota; class Actinomycetes; order Micromonosporales; family Micromonosporaceae; genus Micromonospora; species Micromonospora sp. DT4. The sequence goes on along the minus strand of NZ_JBNCKT010000009.1, from coordinate 40,867 downwards.
CTCTGCTTGATCTCCTCGACCGGCTCGAACTCGCCCCGGGCGAAGCGCTTGCGCATGAAGAGGGTCAGACCCTCGTAGGTCAGCTCGCCGATCGCCGGCGGCGCGTCGCGCTTCGCCCAGCGCAGGGTGCCGAGCACCTTGGCGGCGGAGGCACCGGTGATCCGGATGGCCGGGTCGGCCAGCCCGAACGCCGGCGGCACGAACCGCGCGCGGGCGAGCTGGTCGAGGATCTGGTTGGCGACGTCCTTGGGCTTCGCCGCCCCCGCATCGACGGCACGCATCATCCGGCTGACACCAGCCAGGAACTCGAGCACCTCGGCGTGGTCCGGATCGTCCACCTTGGACCTGTCGAACTCGCGCAGTTCCACCCGCCACCAGGGCCGTTCCATCCGCCGCAACACGGCGGGGTCCCGGGTCGTGGAGTAGAGCGCGTAGCCCCGGTTGATCTCGAAGGTGGAGAGGATCTGGGTCAACGCCCAGACCCGGAACCAGGCGTCCCACAGGTCCCAGTCCCGGAACGCGATGTACGCGTTGTTGACCAGATCGTCGTTGAAGTCGAGCTGGCCCTGCTCGAGCTCCTGCACGTACTCGAACCGCTCGACGGCGAAGTCGTCGTCCTTGAGCGCGTCGAGCAGCCGCTGGGTCAACGCGTTGATGATCTCCATCGTGTTCGACAGGCCACGCGAGAACAGCGCGTCGACGAAGCCCGCCGCGTGCGACATGAGGCACCAGCGGTACCCGACCGTCTGCTTCGGCGAGTACTGCAGGCGACCCGTCCGCACCCACTCGCGCACCGGCGTGGCGTTGGTGAACTGCTGCGCGATGCCCGGGAACCGGTCGAGGAACTGGCGGAACTCGTCCTCCGGCGAGCAGTCCGGCACCGGGTACATGCGCGGGTCGAACTGCACGCCGACGCTGCACAGGTCGTTGGTGGACCGGGGGTGGTTGTCGAACGGGATCACCCACATCCAGCCGCCCTCGAAGATGTGGTGCAGCGTCCCCTCGTGCCAGCGGGTCGGGTTGCCGTACGTGCCGCGCGGGGCGAAGTCGTCGAACGGCCGCACGCCGACCATGTGCGTGAACAGCGACCGCGAGTGGTGTTCCAGCCGGGTCGGCTCCTCCCGCAGGTCGAACTGCTCGGCCAGCGCCGAGCGGAAACCGCTGGCGTCCACCACGTAACGAGCCCGCACGGGCGCGCCGGGACCGACGTCGAGCGTCACGCCGTCCTCGTCGACCTGCACACCCGCGATCCGCGTCTGCTGCCGGATCACGGCGCCGTGCTTCGCCGCGACGGTGAGCATGAAGTTGTCGATGTCCTGCCGGAAGAAGTGGTTCTCGGTGTTCAGGATCTTCGGGATCTGGAACATGTTCGACTCTTCGGGCCGCTGCTGCTCGCCCGGCCGCTGGTACACGAAGCCGAAGTTCCTCTTCACGCCGCCGGTGGTGTTGATGTGCGCGTACACCGACTCGAAGGTGCTCAGGTACTTGATCTCCGGCACGCCGTACCGCTCGCTGATCAACCGCATCGCCATGGAGGTGTACGGGATGGTCGACTCGCCGATGGCGAAGCGGGGGTGCGTGCCGGCGTCGATCACCAGCGTGTGCGCGCCGTTGGCGGCCAGGCACGCCGCCAGGGTCGAGCCGGCCAGCCCGGAGCCGATCACCACCACGTCGAACATCCCGTTGTGCGCGGCAGCACCTTCCATCATGGACTCCCTATCCATCGGATTCACTTCGGCGTCGGGACGCGGAGCCGCTTACCGATCACGGGCCAGCGCGCGATAAGGTGCTTGAGTTCCTCGCCCACGGCGAACTCGCCGGGCGAGAAGCGCTTCCTCATGAAGAGCGTCAGGCCGTCGTACGTGAGGTCACCGACGGCCTTCGGCGCCTTCTTGCGAGCCCAGCGCAGGGTCTTGCCGATCTCGAAGAAGTTGGCGTCGGTCCACTGGTTGTCCGGGTCGGCCAGGCCCCACGCGGGCGGCACGAAGTCCGCCGCGCGCAGCAGTCGCAGCAGCTCCGCCGCCGTTGCCCCGGACTCCGCCCGCCCCTCCTGCACCGCCCGGGTCATGTCGTTGACCTGCTGCAACAGGACCATGACCGCTCCGTACGGCGAGTCCTGCGGGATGACCCGACCCCGCCACCACGGCCGCTCCAGCGGGGCCAGCACCGCCGGGTCACGGGTGTCCAGGAACCGGGCGTACGCCCGATTCACCTCGAAGGTGGCGATGAACTGCCCGAGCGACCAGATCCGGAACCAGGCGTCCCACAGCCGCCAGTCGCCGAACGACGTGTAGGCGTTGGCGACCAGGTCGTCGTTGAAGTCCAGCAGACCCTGCTCGAACTCCTGCATGTACTCGAACCGCTCGACCGAGAAGTCGTCGTCCTCGATCGCGGACAGCAGGCGGTGCACGAGCGCGTGCATCGTCTCCAGCGAGTTCGACAGTCCCCGGGAGAACAGCGGGTCCAGGAAGCCCGCCGCGTGGGAGGTCAGGCACCACCGGTAGCCGACCGTCTGCCGCGACGAGTACTGCAGCCGGCCGGTGCGGGTCCAGTCACGCACCGACCGGGCCTCGGCGAACTGCGGCTCGATGTCCGGGTACTGCGCGATGAACCGGCGGAACTCCTCCTCCGGTGAGCAGTCCGGAACCGGGTGGATCCGCGGATCGAGCTGCAGGCCGACGCTGCACAGGTCGTTGGTGCCCCGCAGGTGGTTGTCGAACGGGATGACCCACATCCAGCCGCCGCGGAACAGGTGGTGCAGGGTGCCGTCGTGCCACGGGCTGGGGTGCCCGTACCGGGACTTGGGGGCCAACTCGTCGTACGGCCGGATGCCGACCATGTGGGTGAACAGCGACCGCGACTGGTGTCGGAACCGGGTCGGTTCCTCCCGCAGGCCGAACTGCTCGGCCAGCACCGAGCGGAAACCGCTGGCGTCGACCACGAACTTGGCCCGGAAGTGGCCGCCGGTGTGATTGAGCGTGGCGCCGTCGTCGTCGATCTCCACGCCGGTGATCCGCACCTGCTGGCGGACCGTGGTGCCATACTTGGCGGCGACCGTCAGCATCCAGTTGTCGATGTCCTGGCGGTAGAAGTGACTCTCGGTGTGGGTAACCTTCGGGATCGGAAACATGTGGGTCTCGCGCGGGTCCTGGCGCTCCCCCGGCCGGTGGTAGACGAACCCGAAGTTGCGCTTGACCCCGGACGTCGTATTGATCTTGGACTGGACGCCCTCGAAGGTGGACAGCCACTTGATCTCGGGGACCCCGTACCGCTCGCTGACCAGCCGCATCATCATCGACGTCGCCGGGATGGTCGACTCGCCGATGGCGAACCGCGGATGGGTCGTGCCGTCGACGATCAGCACCTTCGCACCGTTGCGGGCCAGGCAGGCGGCCAGCATCGTGCCGGACAGGCCGGACCCGATGATCGCGACGTCGTACTCCGGCGTGCTGCGCGGATGATCAGTCATATCGTTCAAGCTCCTTCATCGGCCGCTGCGGGAGCGGGCAGGTAGCCGGTCCGCACCATCCAGCGCAGGTAGGTGTCGAGTAGGTCGTCATCCAACGGCGGACACCGGACCTCGGTGCCCCGCAGTTGTTCCTCGGTGTTGCCGACGGCGTAGTGGACTGCCTCCTCGCCGCCGACCACGAACTCCTGGACCACCGGCATGATCGGGTGCAGCTCGTTCGCGCCGACGGCATAGGTCGCCTTGAGCGCCTGCCACCACTCTTCGACGGGCACGACCTCGACCGCGAAGCCGTGCCGGCGCAGCGCCCGCACCACATCGGCGAACAGGGCCTTGTACGGGCTCACCAGGTGGTACGTGCCACCGAGGGCCGGGCCGTAACGGGAGATGTGCACCAGCGCGCTCACCACATAGTCGACAGGTGTCATCTCCACCTTGATGTCGATGTCCGGAGCCAACCCGAGCTGCACGCACCCCTTCATGACCCGCGTGGTGAAGTGGGTGGTCAGGCTCGCGCCGGTGCGTGAGTCGCCCAGCACCCGGCCCGGCCGGTAGATGTCCGCCGGTACGCCACGTGCGCGGGCCAGCTCGACCAACCGCTCCGCCGCCCACTTGGTCTGCACGTAGCCGGTCACCAGCCGACCGGCCGTGGCGATGTCGTCGTCCTCACCGACGACGTCCCGGCCCGGAGCCGGCAGGCCCCAGATGCCGTACGTCGAGACGTGGTGGACCGCGGTCGGCCGGCCACGCGCGGCCAACCGCAGGATCTCCTCGGTGCCCGTGATGTTGTCCGGCCGGAGTTGGTGGTAGTTGTAGCCGAAGTGCACCCGGGCGCCGCAGTGGTAGATCCCGTCCAGTTGCGCGGCGAGTTCGTCGTACCGGTCGGCGGACAGGCCCAGCCTGGGCTGCCCCAGGTCGCCCGGCAGCACGGTGATCCGGTCGACCGCCGTGGCCGGCAGGGGGAGGTAGCGCTGGATGTTGTCCAGCAGCCGTCGCAGACCGGTTTCCTCGTCGGCGCACCGCACCAGGCACCACACCCGGGCCGTGGTCGTCTCCAGCAGGGTGTGCAGCAGATAGCCGCCGACGAAGCCGGTGGCGCCGGTCAGCAGGACGTGCCGGGGATCGCTTACACGGGCCGGCGGGTCGCCGACCACCCGGATGTCCGGCGCGAGGGTCACGTCTCCCGCGATCCACGCCGGGTCGCTCGCCTGGGCAGCCGCAAGGATGTCGCCGGTCGGGTCGGCGAGGGGCTCGCCGCCGTCGGCGGACGCGCCGACGGACCCGTCGGACAGCAGCCCGACGAACAGGTCCGCCCACTGTGCCGGGGTGGCGAGCGTGAGCAGGTCACCGGCGCGCACGGTGAGGCCGAGGTCCCGTCGACAGCGACGGACCGCGTCCATGACCATGAGCGAGTCCATGCCGCTGGCCAGCACGTCGCTCTCCTCGTCGAGGGCGTCCGAACCGGCGCCCAGGACGTCCGTCGCCAACTCGACCGCGTACGCCCCGAGCGTCGCCCGTACCCGGCGTGGATCGCGCTCGGCGCGCAGGCCGGCCACCAGCGGCGCCTCCGCGACGTCGTCCGCAACCGGTTCGTCGGCGGTGATGCCGCGCAGCATCGGCCGCTCCGTGCGGGCCTGCACGACCGGCTTGAACACCGACCAGTCCACCGCGCACACCACCCGCTGCGAGGCGTCGCCGGCCGCGAGCGCCGTCAGCATCCGGATGCTCTGGTCGGCCGGCAACGGCCGCAGCCCGGTGGCCCTCAGGAACGCCATCACCTCGTCGCCGAAGAGCGCGGAGGGCAGGTCCCACGGACCCCACGCGACGGACAGGGCCGGCAGTCCGGCGGCGTCGCGGTGCCCGGCTAGCGCGTCGAGGAACGCGTTGCCGGCCGCGTAGCTGGCCAGGTGCTGCGAGCCCCAGGTCGCGGCTATCGACGAGAAACCGATGAAGAAGTCGAGCTGGGCGCCGCGCGTGAGCTGGTGCAGCAGCCAGCCGCCGATCACCTTCGGCCGCCACACCCGCCGGTACGCCGCAGCGGTGGCCGCACGGGCGAACTCGGGCTCGGAGACACCGGCCGCGTGGACGACCCCGCGCAGCGAAAGGGGGTTGCCCGCCAGTGCGGCGAACACGCTCGTCATCGCCGCCTCGTCGACCACGTCCGCGGCGACCACGTCGACAGTGGTTCCCAACCGCTCCAGTCGCCGTACGGCTCCGATCCGCCGCGCCGCCTCCCCGGTCGCGTCCGCCCAGCCGTCCCGCCCCGGCAGCGGCGTGCGGGCGAGCAGCACCAGGCGACCGGCGCCGGCGCGGGCCAGCCACTCCGCGACGGCCAGGCCGATCCCACCGAAGGCTCCGGTGATCAGGTACGTGGCCTCGCCGTGGACCGGCGGCCGACGGCGCAGCGCCTCGGGTGGCACCGGTGCGGGCACCAGGCGCAGCGCGTACCGACGATCGGCGCGCAGCGCCTGCTGGTCGTCGTAGCCGTCCTCTCCGTCGGCGGGGTCGGCACCGGACGGATCGGCGGTGATCAGCCCACCCGTGGTCAGCGCGGCCAGCAGCAGCCGGTCCTCGCCAGGCCAGCGGTCCGGGTCCAGGTCGATCGCGCCGCCCCACCGGTCCGGGTGCTCCAGCGCCAGCACCCGACCCAGACCCCACAGCGTGCCGGCGACCGGCGCGGCGGCGTCCGGAGCGGCAGCGTCCGGAGCGGTGGCGGCGGTCTCTGTCGGCACCCGCATGGCAGCCCGGGTCACCAGCGTGAGTCGGGAGCCGGCGCACTCCGGGTCGTCGAGCATCGCGCCGAGGAGTGCGAGGGTCGTCAGGTCCGCGCGCCCGGCGTACTCCTCCAGGCGCCCCGCGTCGCAGTCCGTCGACGTGGGCGCGTCGAGCCCGGTCAGGACCACCACGAGCGAGGGGCGGCCCGGGCCGGCAGACCAGGCGGTCACCAGCTCCCGGACGGCGTCGGGATCAGGCCGGCAGTCCGGACCCTCCCCCACCACCGGCGGCGCGGCCACCGTCACCGCGGCGTCCCGCTCGCGCAGCAGCGCGGCCAGCCCGGTCACCAGCGCGGCGTCCCGACCCGCCAGGTCGGCCACCAGCAGGTAGCTCCGTCCGGCCAGGTCGGTCGAGGGCTGCGGGGACGGCCCGGGCAGGGGCACCCAGGTCTGCTCGTAGAGCAGGTCGGCCGGATCCTCCCACTGTGCCGGCGCGGGCACCGGCGCGACGATCACGTCCTGCGCGTGGCCGATCGGGACGCCGTCGGCGTCGAGCAGGTCGACCGCGCCGGTCACCGTGTCGCCGACCGCGCGCACGGACCCGGCGCGGACCCGCACCGCCCGTACGCCGCCCGGCGCCACGGGGCCACTGACCGCCGTGGGCGCTGCGCCGAGCGCGCCGCAGCCGGCGACCGTCGACCCGGCCTCCGGCTCCGCCACGCCCGCCACCGTGAGCGCGACGCGCGCGGCGTCGAGCACCTCGTGCCAACCCGCGCCGTCCGGCACCGAGATCTCCGGCATGGAGGCGGCGGTCACCGCGTTGGGGTACGGGCGGTCGGCCGGCCACCGACGACGCAGTAGTCCGCTGGCGTAGCGGATCCACGGCGCGGCCAGCGCCTCGCGTGCCGCCGTGGCCCCGACCAGCTCCCAGGCGGCCGAGCCGTCGTCCCGCGCCGTGACGGTGAGCCGCAGGTGACCACGATCGCCGGCCGGGACGGACGCGTGGACGGTCAGATCCTCGGCGCACCGCCACACGCCACCCAGACAGTCCGCAGCGGCCCGGGCCGCCACGTCCAGGACCGCGCCCAGGCCCGGCGACTCGCCGGGCAGCGCCTCGGGCGTCACCTCGTACGCCGGCGCCGGTCCCGGTAGGCGGCGGCCGACGCCCGGGATGTCGCCGCCCACGACGGCGGCCCGGGTCTCCTCGCTGGCGTCCGCCGCAGGCACCGGCACGGCCACCGGCCCGACCTCGCGGAACCAGTAGTGCGCGCCGCGCCACGGCGTCGTCGGCAGCGGTACCGTGCGGACCTCTTCGCCCTCGTGGAAGGCCCGCCAGTCCGGACGCGAACCTCGCAGGCTCACGGTGCCGACCGCGCCGAGCACCTCACGCAGGTCCTCACCGCCCCGCCGCAGCGTCGGCACGAACGCGCACTCCGGCTCACCGGCGAGGGAGCGCGCGGCGAGGGCCGTCAGCACCGGCGCCGGCCCGAGCTCCACGAAGGTGCGGACGCCCGCGTCGTGCAACGCGCGCACCCCGTCGCGGAAGCGGACCGCGCCGGCCGCGTGCCGCAGCCAGTAGTCCGGGCCGACCTCGTCGTCGCCCCACAGCCGGCCGGTGACGTTGGACGCCAGCGGAATGCGCGGCGGGCGGAACGACAGCCCGGCCAGCACCGCTCGGAAGGGCTCCAGCATGGGCCGGATCAGCGGCGAGTGGAACGCGTGCGACACGGTCAGCCGCCGGGTGCGAACGCCGTCGGTCGCCAGCCGCTCCAGGACGGTACCCAGGTGTGCGGCGTCCCCCGAGATGGTGACGTCGGTCGGCCCGTTGACCGCGGCGACGGCGACCGTGTCCGCGTACCCGTCGATCGCCGCGACGGCGACCTCCTCGGCGCAGCCGGCGGCGGCCATCGCACCACCCGACGGCAGCTCGGCCATCAACCTCGACCGCGCGGCCACCAGGGTCGCGGCGGCGGGCAGGTCCAGCACGCCGGCGACGCAGGCGGCGACCAGCTCGCCGACGCTGTGCCCGGCCACCGCGGACGGCCGCAGGCCCCAGGAGAGCCACATCTGGGCCAGCGCGTACTCGACCGCGAACAGCGCCGGCTGGGTGTACCGGGTGTCGTCGAGCGGCGTCGCGCCGTCGGCCCACAACACGTCCGCCAGGGGCCGGGGCAACCCGGTGTCGAACAGCGCGGCGGCCTCGTCGAACGCGGAGCGGAAGGCGGCGTGCCCGCGCAGTCCCCGGGCCATGCCCTGGTACTGGGCGCCCTGGCCGGTGAACAGCCACGCGACCTTGCGACTGCGGCGGCGGGGCAGCGCGGCGACCGTCAGCCCGCGCGGTTGGCGGCCCTGGGCATACGCCGACAGGACGTCCGCCAGTTCGTCGGTGTCCGCCGCGGTCACCGCGAGGCCGTGGACCTGGACCGCGCGGCCGACGTGCGTGGTGTAGCAGGAGTCCCCGAGGGACGGGGCGTGGGGACCGCGCAGCCACCGCGCGTGCCGGTCGGCCGTCTCGCGCAGCGCCTCCTCGGTGCGCGCGGAGGCCAGGAACAGCCCGTACGGCGGCTGCGAGGCGGTGCGGTCGGCACCGGCCGGCGGTGCCACGACCACGACGTGCGCGTTGGTCCCGCTGGCGCCGAAGCTGCTCACTCCCCCGGTACGCGGGTGGCCCCGGTCCGGCCACGGCGTGCACGCGACGGGCACCCGAACGTGCAGACCGGACCAGTCCAGGTTCGGGTTCGGCTCGCTCAGGTGCAGGTGCGGTGGGATCTCACCGTGCGACATGGCCAGGACGACCTTGAACAGGCCGGCGATGCCGGCGGCCGGCTCCAGGTGCCCGATGTTCGTCTTGACCGAGCCCACCAGCAGCGGGTCGTCGACGCGGCGGTGCCGGCCGATGACGGCTTCCAGCGAGCGCAGCTCGATGGGGTCACCGAGCGAGGTGCCCGTCCCGTGCGCCTCGATGTAGTCCACGCCGTCTGGCCCGACGCCGGCCTGGGTCATGGCCGCGCCGACGACGTCCTGCTGGGCGAGCGGGTTCGGCACGGTGAGGCCGCTGGAACGACCGTCGTGGTTGACCGCCGAGCCGCGGACGACGGCGACGATCGGGTCGTTGTCGGCCAGCGCGGCGGACAGCCGCTTGAGCACCACGACACCGGCGCCCTCCCCGCGGGCGTACCCGTCGGCCGACGCGTCGAACGTCTTACACCTCCCGTCGGCGGACAGCCCACGGAACTTGCTCATCATCACGAAGCCGTACGGGGACAGCAGCAGGTTCACGCCGCCCGCCAGCGCCAGGTCGCACTCCCGCAGCCGCAGCGCCTGGCACGCCTCGTGCAGGGCGACCAGTGACGACGAGCAGGAGGTGTCGACGACCTTGCTCGGCCCCCGCAACCCGAGCAGGTACGAGATGCGGCCGGCCAGGAAGCTGGGCTCGCCGGTGAGCTGGTAGAAGTCCACGTCGTTGATGTCGCCGACGGCCTGGCGGGCGCGTACGTAGTCGGTCGTGCTCACCCCGAAGTAGACGCCGGTGCGCGAACCGTCGAGCCGGTCGGGCGCGTAGCCGGCACGCTCCAGCCCCTCCCAGCAGATCTCCAGCGCGATGCGGTGCTGTGGGTCCATGCCCAGCGCCTCGCGCGGGGAGATGCCGAACGCCTCCGGCTCGAACCGGTCGACCTGGTCGAGGAAGGCGCCCCGGATCGTGTACGCCTTGCCCGGCTCCTCCGGGTCCGGGTGGTGGTACGCCCGAGCGTCGGCGCGCTCCGGCGGGAACTCCGAGGTCGTGTCCACCCCGTTGCGCAGCAGCGTCCAGAACTCCTCCGGCGAGTGCACGCCGCCGGGAAAGCGGCAGGCCATCCCGACGATGGCGATCGGCTCGTCGAGCCAGCCGTCACGGCTGTCGGCCAGACGGCGGCGCAGATCCTCGATGGTGCGCAGCGCGTCGGCCATCAGCCGTCGGCTGTCCGGGGTACGCGGAGCCGTCGTCGTCATCTCAGCCTCCCTCCGCGAGCGCGGCCGACAGCCGCGCGATCAGCTCGTCCTCGGGCATCGCCGCCAGGTCGTCGTCGGCCCCGTCGAGCTGACCGGGCGCCGTGGTGGTCGGCGCGCCACCGGCCGGGGCGGCAGCCGGATCGAGCAACGTCAGCAGGTGATCGGTGAGCGCCGACGCGTTGGGAAACTCGAACGTGAGCGTCGCCGGCAGGTCGACCCCCAGCGCGCGTTCGAGCCAGCCGCGCAGGCTCAGCGACATCACCGAGTCCATGCCGAGGTCGAAGAAGCCCTGGTGGGCCAGGACGTCCACACCGGACGCCTCACCCAGCACCTCGGCCACCGCGTCGAGCACCGCTTCCAGCAGGTGCTCGGCCCGCCGTTCGGCCGGCAGCGCCAGCACGGTGGCGGCCAGCGGCGCGGCGGACGGCCCGGCCTCCGGCGCGCCGCTGTCGCCCGCCACGGGCTCGACGCCGATCTCGGCGAGGAACGCGCGGTCGGCCCGCTCCCGGCACACCCGCGCGTACCGCGGAGCGTCCACGTCCGCCACCGTGACCCGGGTCCGGCCCGCTCGGAGCGCCACCTCGAAGGCCTCGCCCACGTCCGCGCCGGCCAGCGGCCGCAGGCCGCTGTCGACCATCACCATCCGGTCTCGCCGGGACAGCTCCGCGGGGTCGTCGGCGGGCATGAAACGGACCACCTGGACGGGTCGACCGGCACGCTCCCGGGCGGTGGTCACCGCGTCGACCGCGCCCTCGGCGGCGGCCTGCGCGGCCATCCCGGTGGCCCCCCAGACCGCGGCCGCCGCGCCGGTCACGCAGAACAGCGGCGGCGCCAGGTCGCGGGTCGCCAGGTCCAGCCGGTGTACGACGTCAGCCCAGCGCAGGGCCCTCGACACCGCGTTCTCGTCGAGGGTGTCGAGCGGGGCGGCCGGCGCGGGCAACCCGATGATCAGCACGCCGCCGAGCGGGGCGCCCAGCGCCTCCGGTGTCAGGTCGGCCGCGAGATCGACCGCCGTACGGTCTGCCGCCGTCAGGTCGATGCGTCGCACCTCCACGCCGGCCGCCGTCAGCTCGCCGAGCCGGACGTCCCCGGGGGACGCGATGTCGGACGGCGTGGTCTGCCCGACGATCAGCCGGCGCAGGCCACGGCGCACGAGCACGTCGACGAACGGCCGGCTGGACGGGCGCAGGGCGTCGGTCACCAGGTGCCAGGCGTCCGGGTCGCAGTCGAACTCGGGCAGCGCGGCGGGCAGCGGGTCCGCCGACGACAGCCGGGACGCGTACCAGATCCCGTCGCGCAGGCACACCTCGTCCTCGGCCGGCTCGCTGCGGGGCACACGCGGTGCCGTCAGCGCGCCGGCCAGTCCGGCCGCGTCGCCCGGAGTCCAGCCGGCGTCTGCCTGACCGGAGTCGCCGTCCGCGTCGCGTGGGCCGGTGCCGAGTACACGCGGGTCGATGTCGACCAGACCGCCCCACCCCGGTGCCGCCTCCATCGCGAGCACCCGCCCGGCCGCCCAGACCGCAGCCTGCGCCGGGTCGACCTCGCCGGCGCCGGTCGGCTGGTACGCCCCGGCGGTGACGACGCGCAGCCGCCCGGGTGCCACGTCGAGCCCGTTGCGGAGCTGACGGGCCGCCCGCACCACACGCGCGACCAGGACGTCGCCCGACACACTGCCGGGTGCGGCCGCCGCGACCAGCACGATCCCGTGGTCCGGCGGAACATCGGCCCACGGCGCGTCGGCCTCCGGTACGCCGTCGGTCGGCGTGCCGGCCCGGTCGTCGTCGCGGGCCGAGCCGACGGACGATGGCCGCCAGGTCGCCTCGACGCCCGCGAGCCGCAGACCGTCGACCACCCGCTGTCCCGCCTCGACGGACGCGCCCGTGAGTGGGACGACGTGCCACCGTCCGGTCGCCTCCGCGAGGGGCGCGGGGACACGACGCCAGCGGACGGTGAACGTGCGCGCCGCAGAGCGGTCCCGGACGTCGGCGGGCAGGGCGGCACCGACGGAACCTCGGGCCTGCACCTCGGGCATGACGCTCGCGGCGGCGTCGGGTAAGACTGCGGCGGCAGCCACACCGGTCGTGACGGCCACGGTCGCGGGGGCCGGCCGCTCCGCGACGGACGCCGAGCCGGTCGCCTGGTCTGGTGTGTCCGCCCAGTGCCGGCGTCGCTGCCACGGGTAGCGCGGCAGCACCGCCCGGTAGGGACGGTGGCCGAACAGCGTCTCCCAGCGGATGCCGACGCCGGCCACGTGCAGCTGGGCGATGACGTCCAGGAAACCGTCGGCGCGGCTCAGGTCCGTCCCGACCGCGACGACGCCCGGCTCTCGTCCTGCCGCGATGGTCGCGGCGTCCGCCCCGGCGTCGACCGCGAGCAGCACCCGCTCCCCCGCCGCCGCGAGTGGCGCGGCCACACCGTCCCAGTCGGACGCCGGTGTCCGCACGGTCAACGGGTGCGGACCGGACACCGGCCCACCCACCGAGGCCAGCCACAGCACGGGTGCCACCGACGTGTCGACGGGCGTCGCCACGGTGACCGTCGCGCCGTCGAGCGCCGCGCGGACCGCCCGGGTCCGGTCCAGCACACCGGCCGCGCACGCCGCCGCCAACTCGCCGACGCCGCGACCGACGACCACGTCGGGCCGCAGCCCGTACGCGTCCCACACGGCGGCGAGTGCGAGCTGGACCGCCAGCACGGCGGCGGGCTCGCCGCGCTCCGCGCCGCCGGCGACCAGCGCGGCCCGCACGAGGCCGCCGTCGTCGAGCGCGTCCACCGTGTCCCGGAACGCGGACTCGCCGCGCTCCAGGGCACGCCAGTCCACCGCCACGCGGTCGCCGTACACCAGCACCAGGCGCTCGGCATCGCCGGAGGCCACGCCCTGGTGGGCGCCGTCGCCAGCGGACAGTCCGGCGGCGAGCTCGACGGGCCCACGGCCCACCACCGCCAGCCGGTGCTCCAGGTGAGCCCGGCGGGCCGCCGCGGCGTAGCAGATGTCGCCGAGGTCACCGCTGGCCCCGGCGGTGAGCGCCCGGGCGAAGCCGTCGCGCGCGGCGGCCAGGGCGCTGTCCCCGGCGGCCGACAGGACCAGGAGGTGGGCCCGGCCGGAGACGATCGCGCCGGCTCTCGACGCGGGACCGCCGCCCGGCGTCAGGTGCCCGGCACCGTCCTGCGGCGGCGACGCTGGGGTGGATGGCCCGCTGAGGACCACGTGGGCGTTGGTCCCGGTGAACCCGAACGCGCTCACCCCGGCGACCCGGGACCGCCCACCGGTGGCCGGCCACGCCGTGGTGGACGTGGTGATCCGGACCGGCAGCCGCGCCCAGTCCACCTGGCGCGTGGGCTGGGAGACGTGCAGGTGCGCGGGCAGCTCGCCGTGGCGTAGCGCCAGCGCGGTCTTGATCAGCCCGGCGATACCGGCGGCCGCTTCCAGGTGACCGATGTTGGTCTTGACGGACCCGACCAGCAGCGGCCGGTCCGGCTCACGCCCGCCTCCGAGCGCACGGGCGATCGCCCGCACTTCCACGGCGTCGCCGAGCACCGTCCCGGTGCCGTGCGCCTCCAGGTAGTCCACGTCCGACGCGGGGACGCCGCCCACGGCGAGCGCCGCCCGGATCAGCTCCTCCTGTGCCTCGCCGCCGGGCACCGTCAGGCCGCCGCTCGCACCGTTGTGGTTGACCGCGCTGCCGCGTATCACCGCGTACACCCGGTCACCGTCACGCTCGGCCAGTGCGAGCGGCTTGAGCACCACCACCCCGGCGCCCTCACCGCGACCGTAGCCGTCGGCACTGGCGTCGAAGGTCTTGCAGCGCCCGTCGGGCGACAGCGCGCCCGCCGCCGACATGGCCAGGTGCACGGTGGGCCTGACCATCACGTTGACCCCACCGGCGAGCGCGATGTCGGCTTCCCCCGCGCGCAGGCTCTGCACGGCCAGGTGCACCGCGACCAGCGAGGACGAGCACGCCGTGTCGATCGCCAGGCTCGGGCCGCGCACGTCCAGGAAGTACGACAGTCGCCCGGCCGTCCCGCTGAAGGAGTTACCCGTGCCGTAGTAGAGGTCGACGTCCCGGGCACGCCGGGTGAGCAACTGCTGGTAGTCGGTGGTGTTCATGCCGACGAACACGCCGACGCGGGCGGAACGCCGATGCTCGAGCGTGACCCCGGCGTCCTCGAGCGCCTCCCAGGCCACCTCGAGGAAGAGGCGCTGCTGCGGGTCCATGGCGCGGGCCTCACGGGCCGAGATCCGGAAGAACGCGTTGTCGAACAGGTCGATCCGGTCCAGGAAACCGCCACGGCGGGTGACCACCGTGCCGGGCGCCCCGGGCCCCGCGCCGAGCAGCGCCTCCGCGTCCCACCGGTCCGCGGGGACATCGCCGGTGGCGTCGACGCCGTCGCTCAACAGCCGCCAGAACTGCTCGGGGCCGTCGGCCTGCGGCAGCCGGCAGCCGATGCCCACGATCGCCATAGGCTCGGCCGGCCCACGCGCGATCGACGCGACCGGCCCGGACGTCCGCGAGGCGACCGAAGCAGTCGTCCCCGTGCCGTGGCCGACGGGTGCGCCGGCAACCGGCGCGACCGCGTCGCAACTCGACGGCGGTACGGGCTGGAGCGTCGACCCCGCCGCGAAGCGTGACTCGCCCTGACGCGGCGGCTCGACAGCGCGCGAAGGCTCGCCCTGACGCTGGGGCTCGGCCTGACGCTGGGGCTCGGCCGGGAGTGGTGGCTCAGCCTGACGCGGCGGCCCGGCCGGGAGTGGTGGCTCAGCCTGACGCGGCGGCCCGGCCGGGAGCGCCTCGGCGAGGAGATGGTCGGTGAGGGCGTCGATGGTCGGGTGCTCGATGCCGACGGCAGCGCCGAGAACGGTCCCCAGCTCCCGTTCGAGCCGGCTGACGAGCGTAACCAGGGCGAGCGAGTCCATGCCCAGCTCGAAGAACCCACGCCCGCGCGCTAGGCGCCGGCCGGGCTCATAGCCGAGAGCCTCGGCGGCCGCGTCGTTGACCAGGGCCGCGATCCGCTCCCGTTCCAACTGCCTGCCGGCGCGGGTGACGGATGCGTTGGTGGCGTCGCGGCCGCCGATGCCGACCCCGCCACCAACCTCGCCGCCACCGACACCCGCGCCTGTCGCAACCGCGCCGTTGGCCGTCGCACCGTTGGCCGTCGCACCACTGGTCTCCGCGTCGGTCGCACCCGCGCCGTCGGCAATCGCGCCGTCGGCGTGCACGCCGTTGGCCTCCGCGCCGGTGCCGAGTCCGTCGCCGAGGGCTCTGCCGTCCCGGCCACCGCCCCCGTTATTTGCGGCCGCCGGCACTCCGACCCCGGCCAGCATCTGTACGACGGTGCCGTCCGGCGCGATGAGGCGTACCTCGGCTCGGAGCTCGCCCAGTGCCACCCCGGCCAGGGCATGCTCGGAGCCGGCATGCTCTGCGGAGCCCGCCCGCACCGTCTCCGGTGACGCCGGGGCGACGGACGCCGCAGTCGGGACCGCCGGGCTCGGTAGCCAGTACCTCTCGCCGCTCAGCCGGACCGGCGGCAGCGGACTGTACCGCCGACCCTCGCCGTGCACCGCCGCCCAGTCCACCGCGACACCAGCGGTGTACGCCTCGGCGAGGGCTCGCGTCAGGGTCTCCACCGGCGGTCGCCCCCGGACCAGGCTGCCGATCGCCGCACCCCGACGGGAGCGGGCCGCGAGTGACGCCGTCAGCGGCCCGGTCAGGACCGGATGCGGGCCCAGCTCCAGGAAGACCGCCGGTCGCCGAGACAGCAGCCGGTCGATTGCCGGCCAGAACAGCACGGGGTCACGCACGTTGCGGCCCCAGTAGGCCGGCCCGAACTCCGGTGCGACATCGGTCGGGTCGACGCTGGACAGCATCGGCACCCGCGGCGTGGTCGATGTCAACCCGTCGAGCTGGCGCTCCAGCTCGTCGCCGTACGCCGAGACGGCCGGGCTGTGAAAGGCGTAGTCGCCGGCCAGCGGCACGCACCGCGCCCCGGCGGCGGTCAGGTCGGCGAGGAGGCGACCCAGGGCGGCGGTCGGGCCGGCGACCACAACCGAGCGTGGCCCGTTGACCGTGGCGATCACGACCTCGGCGTGCCGTTCGATGGCGGCGGTGACCTCGTCGGCGGACAGCGCGACGGCGGCCATCCGCCCGCTGCCGGAGGCCGGCTGCAACAACTCTCCGCGCAGCACGATGACCCGCAGCGCGTCCTCCAGCGACAGCGCGCCGGCGGCGCAGGCCGCGGCGACTTCGCCCATGCTGTGGCCGACGACCGAATCCGGCGGAACGCCCCAGCGCGCCCAGAGCCGGGAGAGCCCGATCTGGATCGCGAAGATCGCCGGCTGGGCGAGCCGGGTGTCGGACAGCCGGCTGCCCGTCCGACGACCCAGCTCCTCCAGCAGTGACCACCCGGCGATCCGCCGCGTCAGCGCATCGCACTCGTCGAGCGTGGCGCGCATGGTCGGGTCGGCGCGGTAGAGGTCGAGGCCCATGCCCGGGTACTGCGAGCCCTGGCCGGAGAACACCTGCACCACGTACGCCGGCCCGTCGTGCAGCAGCTCCCCGCTGACCGCGCTGGCGGATCTCTCGCCGTGCTGGTGACCGGCCAACGCACCGCGCAGGTCGGCGGCCGTCGCGCCGGTCACCGCGAGCCGGTGCGTGTGGTGGCTACGCCGGGCGCCGGTGCTGAACAGCAGGTCGCCGAGCTGGTCGGGCTCTGCCGTGGCGGGATCGTCGAGCAGCTCCGCGTGCCGCGTGACCTGGTCCGCCAGTGCCGACTCGGTGGGACCGGACAGCACCAGGACCGGCCAGGACACAGGTGCCGGGGCCGACGCCGGGCGGTCCTGCTCGGGTGCCGCGAGCACGACGTGGACGTTGCTGCCGGACAGACCGAACGCGCTGACGCCGGTCAGGCGCTGCGGGGCGTCTGGCAGCGTCGTACGAGTGGTGGGGACCGCCAGCCCCGAGCCGGACCAGCCGAACCGGGGCGTCGGCTGCGCCAGCTTGATCTGCGGCGGCACCACGCCGGTACGCGCGACGAGAAGGCCCTTGAGCAGGCCGAGGATGCCGGCGGCGGAGTCGAGGTGGCCGAAGTTGGCCTTGTGCGAGCCGATGAGCAGCGGGCGCTCCGGTGCACGCTCCGGACCGAAGACCGCCGCCAGCGCGCTGAGCTCGATCGGGTCGCCCAGCGGTGTGCCGGTGCTGTGTGCCTCGACGTACCCGACGTCCGCGGGCGCCACGTTGGCATCGCGGAGCGCGGCGCGCAGCAGCTGCTCCTGGGCGACGGCGTTGGGCGCGGTCAAACCGGCGCTGCGGCCGTCGTGGTTGGTCGCGCTTCCCTTGATGACGCCCCAGATCCGGTCGCCGTCGGCGACGGCGTCGGCGTACCTCTTGAGGACGACCACGGCACCGCCCTCGCCGCGTACCACGCCGTCGGCGGCCGCGTCGAACGGACGGCAGAGCCCCTGCGGCGACAGCGCCTGAATGCGTCGCATGTAGAGGGTCAGCTCCGGACCGACCATCAGGTTCACCCCGCCGGCCAGCGCGGTGTCGCAGTCGCCGGCCGCCAGGGCACGCGCGGCGAGGTGCACCGCCAACAGCGAGGACGCGCAGGCGGCGGTCAGGGTCATGCACGGCCCGTTCAGGCCGAACGTGTACGCCACCCGCCCCGAGCCGAAGCTGAATTCCTTGCCACTCGCGTAGTGCGCTCCCACGTGGTCGACACCGAGGGTGCGGGCGTGCAGGACGGCGTAGTCCATGGCCAGGATGCCGAAGTAGACGCCGGTGTTGCTGCCGGACCAGGTCGGCAGCGGCACGCCGCTGTGCTCCATGGCGCGCCAGGCGAGTGTCAGGAGGAGGCGCTGTTGCGGGTCCATCTCGCGCGCCTCGTGGGGCGAGACACCGAAGAACTCCGCGTCGAACAGGTCGATGTCGGGCAGGAACCCGCCGATGCCGACCGTGTCGAGCGAGGCCGCGCCGGGACGCCCGGCCGGCACCCGACCGGTGACGTCGCGGCCCTCTTCCAGGACGCGCCACAGCGAGTCGAGGTCGTCCACGTCGCCGGGGAACCGGCAACCGACGCCCACCACCGCGATGTCGGTGACGCCTGCCCTGGAGGCTGAGCGACGGTCGCGGCGCATCCCCACGGCACCCCCACGCGCATCCGTCTTGGTGAACCACAGCGGCCATTCCCCGCCTGATGATTTCCCTGTACGTTGAAGTACATCGGACGAGAAGCGAGATGTCAATGCTGATAGATCACGTCCCGGTTGAGGAGAAAGCTCTAGGAAACGGCAGCTCAGCTCCGCCGACGCTGACCGTGTTCGGCTTCCCGGCGGCCGGCGGCTCGTCAGCGCATTTCACCAGGTGGAGGCGATGGCTTCCGGCCGGGGTGACAGTCGAGCCGGTGGAGCTGCCCGGGCACGGCACCCGCCGACAGGAGCCGGCGATCGACGAATGGTCCCGGCTGGTGGCCACGACGTGCGACACGTTGCGCGCCCGCGTGTCCGGTCCGTACGTTCTGGCCGGGCACAGCTTCGGCGCGCTACTGGCGTACGAGGTGGCGGCGACGCTGCCACGCACTGGCCCGGGCCCGGCGCTGTTGATCGCCGCGGGGCGTAATGGCCCCACCGCCGGTCTCGCCCACCGTCCCCTGCACGCGTTGGACGACGACCGGCTGATCGAGTCGCTGCGACGCCTCGGTGGCACCCCGGCGAACGTCCTCGCCGAACCGGCGCTGATGCGGCTCGCCCTGCCGGTGCTGCGGACCGACCTGCGGCTGGCGGAGACCTATGCCCGCCCACCCCGGCCGGCGTTGGCGTGCCCGATCGCCGCCGTGGTGGGCCGGCACGACCGGATGGCCGACGCGGCGGGCGCACTGGCCTGGCAGCAGGAGACGGTCGACCGCTTCGACCTGACCGTTGTCGACGGGGGGCATTTCATCCTCGACCATCCGCAGGTCATCGCGGCGGTGACGGCGCGAACGACCGAGCTGCTCCGGCCGGAGGGTCGGCCCGGGGCCGGTACCACCAGCGGTTGACCCGGCCGGCCACCACCACGGCGAGCACCGCGAGAGCCGTCCCGGCCAGCAGGTCGACGGCGTAGTGCTTGCGCAGGTACAGCGTCGACAACACCAGCCCCAGGCCGATCGGCAGGTACCACCAGAACAGCCGACGGGCGTCGCGCCACAAGTAGACCATCAGCACCACCGTCATGGCGGTGTGCAGGCTCGGGAAAAGATCCCGTGCCGGACCCTGGACCGCGGTGATGACGTCCAGCGCGCTTCCGATCGATCCGTCGTGACCGGGGAGCGGGTCGGCGTAGACGTCGGTCTGGTAGATGTGCGGACCCACCCCCGGCACCAGCACGTAGCCGGAGTAGCCGACGACCGCGGTGATGGATATCGCGAGCGCGAAGTCGTGGTATTCACGCGCGTGGCCCCGCAGGTACGAGGAGATGGCCCACGCCGCCTGGGACAGGCCGTAGCTCAGGTAGCAGAACGCCATGAACAACGTCAGCGCGGGTGAGCCGAGGGTGTCGTTGAGCCAACGGCTGACGTCACCGCCGAAGACGGCCCGGTCGAACTCGATCAACGCGGGATCGACGAGTGGGAAGTCGAGCTCCGGGGTGATGTCGCGCAGACTCGAGTAGATCACCACGCAGGACAGGAACGGCACCGCCGTCCTGGCCACCCCGCCCACGGTCCTGGCCAGCCTCGCCGCGCCGCCCGCCCGCGCCGCCGCGTCGAGCGCCACCGAGCCCGACGCTGCGGTACGCCTACGACGCGACAGCGCGAGCCCGGCGATCAGCGCGCCGACCAGCACGACCGACGCGGCGATCACCGCCCACGAGAGCGCCCCGGTGACCAGTGCAAGCCCGGCGACGAGCGTGAGCGCCACCGCGAACAGGCACTCCTCCGGCCACAGCAACGGGTCGCGCCGGCCGTCGCCCCGGTCCCGTGCGACTGCCACGGGCCGGGGCGTGCCGACGGTCATGCGCTCTCACCTTCGATGGGTGAGGATCGCCAGAGGGTCGGGCAGAACTGCGGGTCGCTGTAGTCGGGCAGACCCGCCTCGTCACGACGTACCAGGGAATCGTGGTTGTAGACGACGAGGTCGCCGTCGGAACGGTGGAACCGCCGGTACTGGTTGTCGCCGTCCTGCAGATGCAGCGAGATGGCCCGCCGGGGACCTGAACTGCGGTTGGCCCCGCTGCCGTGGTAGGTGCGGCAGTGGTGGAAGCTCATGTGTCCCTTGGGGATGTGCATGGGGATCTTGTTGACCTGAGCGCCGTTGAACTCGGCGTTGCTGACGAGCAGATCCTCCAGCTCGGAACGGTCGCGCTCGGCGAAGTGCTTCGTGGTCTTGTCGTCGCCGCCGATCTCCTTCCAATTGTTGCTGCCGTCGACCATCGTGATCGTGCCCATCTCATCGGTGCACCCGTGCATCGGGATGAACGCGGTCAGCATCCGCTCGGACGTGCAGGTCTGCCAGTAGTGGCGGTCGAAGTGCCAGGGCACGATGTTGGTCGGCTCACCGGGGCTCGGCGGCTTGAGGATCAGCGTGCTCTGGAACACCCGAATCTCGGCCGCCTCCGCCAGCCGGGCCGCCACCGCCCCGATGATCGGCTTGCGCAGGATCGCGGCGATCTCGTCGCTCTCGTAGTGCACGTAGTCGTTGTGCCGCTGCACGTCGCCGTGTTGGGGCTCCCAGTAGGCCAGCTTCGCCGGCCGCCGGGGCAACCGCCGGTCACGGTGACCCGCGTAGAACCGCTCGCTGGCCTCGACGAGCGTGTCCACCTCGTCGTCGGTGAGCAGCTTCTGGCTGAGGTACCAGCCCCGCTCGGCGTACGACCGGACATCCTCGTCGGTGGGCAGCGCGGCCCGCTCCGCGTCGGTCAGCGTGAATTCCGTCGTTGTCATCGCGCTCCTCTCATGGTTGATCCCTTGTGGTGACCGCCCCCGCGTCCGCCTCCCGGGTCCGCGCCGTCGACGGCGGGCCGAACATCAGGCTGACGTTGTGTCCGCCGAACGCGAAGGAGTTGGACAGCACCGCGCGGGGCCGGACCGCTCGCGTGTGACCCCGCACGTGGTCGAGGTCGCAGGCCGGGTCCGGCTCGTCCAGGTTGTGGGTCGGCGGCAGCATCCCGTGGGTGATCGTGAGGGCGGTCGCCGCCGCCTCCACGGCTCCGGCGCTGCCCAGCAGGTGCCCGGTCACACCCTTGGTGGAGCTGACCGCGGGGGCGTGCGTACCGAATGCGCTGTGGATGGCCCGGCTCTCGGCCACGTCGCCCAGCTTGGTGCTCGTACCGTGGGCGTTGATGTAGTCGACGTCGGTGGGCGCGACGCCGGAGTCGGCGACTGCCCGGCGCATGCTCTGCGCGGCGCCGGCGCCGTCCGCGCGCGGCGAGGTGGGGTGGTGGGCGTCGGTGGTGGCGCCCCACCCGATGATGTCGGCGTAGCCGGCCGCCCCTCGCGCATCCGCGTGCTCGGCGCGCTCGACGACGATGATCCCGGCGCCCTCGCCGAGCACGAAGCCGTTGCGTCGCCGGTCGAACGGGCGGCTCGCCTGCGTCGGGTCCGACCAGCCGGTGGCGAGCGCCCGCGCGTTGGCGAAACCGGCGGTGCCGGTCGGCCCGAGCGGTGACTCGGCGCCACCACACACGACCACGTCCGCGTCGCCGGCCCGGATGAGCCGCAGCGCCTCCGCCACCGCGTGGGCGCTGGCCGCGCAGGCGGTGGCGATGCAGGAGCTGTAGCCCTGGATGCCATACCTGATGGCGATCCGGGCGGCCGCCATGTTGGGGAGGAAACCCGGATAGAGGTACGCGCTGACGGCGGTGCGGCCGCGCGCCTCCCGGGCCTTCGCCTGCGCCTCGTACGTGGTGAGGCCACCCGCGCCGCTGGAGACGACCACGGCGACCCGCAGTGGGTCGATGTCGCGGCCGACCTCCAGCCCGGCGTCGCGCATCGCGTCGTCGGCGGCGGCCAGAGCCATGATCAGGAATCGGTCGGCGACCAGCACCTCGTTGGCCGGCAGCACGGTGGTGGGGTCGATGTCCGGAGCGATCCCGACCGCCTCCGTGGCAGCGGCCGCGCCGTGCCCCTCGGGCGGGCGCACCAGCCCGGAGCGCCCGTTGCAGATCGCCGCGAAGAAGTCCGCCACGCCCCGCCCGACGGGCGTCACCAGCCCCATGCCGGTGATGGTGGCCGAGGGTCGGGTCGATCCGGTCATGTCAACCGCCTTGTCCGCCGCCGGTCGGCGGCCTGGTCGTCTCGTGGTCCGGCGTGAGCAGCAGGGCTGTCGCGCCGGAGGGCTTGGCCGGGTCGACGTCGTACTCGACGATGATCACCAGCGCCTCGGCCGCGTCCCCGTCGGCGAACAGGCCCTCGGCGACCGCCCGGCCCTCGCCGAAGGGATCACCGGCCGGGCTCAGGCACACGACCGGGCCGGTCAGGGCCCATTCGGTGGCGACGTGGCCGAGGACCGAATTCGGCACCGACTGGAAGAAGTACATCGGCGACACCCGACGGCCCCCGTCCACCTCCGCGACGATGGCCGCCGCGGTGGCCTGGTCGGCGTACGCGCTGACCAGCACGACGGCGGTCGGCCCGGCAGGCCCGGCGCCCATGCGCCGCTGTAGGCAGCGACCGGCGACGGCCACGACGAGCGGGGGGAACGGTGAGGCGACGAAGTTGCGGATCGCGGGTGGCCGGCCGGCGTCGCCGGGCTCGGGCCACGCCGCGCGGGCAAGCTCGCGGATCGCGCCGGGGGCGGTGTCGAGGCCGGTCACACCGCCCCCAACACCAGTGCGGTGTTCGCGCCGCCGAAGGCGAGGTTGCAGCTCAGGGCGTACCGGCCCGCCAGTGGGCCGGGCTCGCGCACGACCCGTACCGGGCACTGCGGATCCGGCTCCCGGAAGCCCGCGTTGACCGGCAGCCGGCCGGCGTCGAGGGCCAGCGCGGTGACAGCGAACTCCAGCAGGCCGGACGCCTCCAGGGCGTGCCCGTGAACGGACTTGGTCGAGCTCACCGCCACCGACTCCCCCGCCGCGCCGAGGCCGACGCGCAGCGCGCTGCTCTCGGCGGCGTCGGCACGTGTCGTGCCGGTGCCGTTCGCGTTGACGTACGCCACCTCCTCCGGTGTCGCCCCGGCCCGGCCCAGGGCGGCCCGGATGGCCGACGCCATCCCGGCGCCACCCGGATCGGGTTGGCAGACGTGGTAGGCGTCGCCGGCCCGGGCCCAGCCGGCCAGCCGGGACCGCACTCGACCGCCCCGCCCCTGGGCGCTGGCCGCCGACTCCAGCACCACGGCGACGATCGCGTCGCCCAGCAGCATCCCGCGCCGGCCGTTGCTGAACGGGCGTACGGCGCCGTCGTCGGCCAGCGCCCGTCCGGCGTCGAACAGGCCCTGGTGGTCGGCGTCGACGAGGAAGCCCCCGGCGACCACGGCGCGTTCGCACCGGCCCCGGGCGATCATCGAGGCGGCCTCGGCCAGCGCGGTGCTGCCCGCCACGCACGCCGACGTGTAGACCCGCGCGACGCCGGAGAGCCCGCCGCGTCGGGCCACGGCGGCGGCCAATTCGGCCGGCCCGTTGCCCGACCCGCCGGCGCGGACCACGCTGGTCCCCGTACCGGTGGCGAAGAACAGCGGGCACTGGACACGACGGTGTGCCAGACCGGCGTCGTCGCAGGCGTCCGCCAGGACGGCGACCACCTCGGCGGTCAGGTCGCCGGTGTCGGCCAGCGTCGCCGCCGCGCGGACCCGGCTGCGGCTCGGGTCGAAGCGACGGATCTCGCTGAACGCGGGCTCGCCGGCCAACACCGCCGCCAGCAGCGGCGCGGGGCCGCGGCCGTGGGCCGTCAGGAGGCCCAGTCCGGTGACCACGACAGTCGAACCGGTCACTCCGGCTCCGCCGCCGTCAGGGTGAGGCGGTCGAGGATCTCCGCCGCACCGGTCACTGTGGACATTGCTGCCAACTCGTCGTCGTCGAGGTCGAGGTCGAGGCTGTAGCGCCGCTCTATCTCGTAGACCAGCCGGGCGAGCTCCAGCGAATCGATGCGCTCACGCGAGGCGTCGACTGTCCGGTAGCCCACGTCGGCGAGGATCGACAGGATCTCGTCGCGGCGATCGCTGCCGCCCACCGTCACTCCGCCACGGTGGCCGGTGCGGCGGGTGCGCGCCGCGCCGGCTCCGCGCGCCCGGCCACCTCGGCGGCGAACCGGTCGAGCGTGTAGTCGGCCAGCTTCTCCAACTCCTCGTCGGTGAACTTGACGCCGAACGTGTCCTCGACGCGGACGGCGAGTTCGGCGACGGCCAGCGACTCCAGGTCGAGCCCGGCGGGGCCGAGCACCGTGTTGCCGGTGACGTCGTCGACGTCGTAGTTCATCTGGGCCAGCGCATCGACGATGGACTGGCGAACCTCATCTGACATTGCTTGACTCCTCCCATGGAATGGGTCGTGGTGCGGATTGCGACGATCACCGGCGACCCCAGGGGTCGGGCGTCGGAGCATCTGGTGAGTACCGCCGCCGACCTGCTCGGCGCGCCGGCCGGCGAGATTGGCGTGGTGCGGGACCAGACTGGCCGGCCGAGGTTCACCGGCGCGGCGCGCGGGTTGCACGCGAGCATCAGCCACGGACGTGGCGTGGTGGCGGTGGCCGTGTCGGCGGTGACGCCGGTCGGCGTGGACGTCGAGCGCGATCGCGCGCTGCCCGGTGCGGCGTTGGCCCGACGCTGGATGGCGCCGGCCGACGCCGACTGGCTGACCGACCGGCCGGCACCGCTGCACACCAGCGCGTTCCTGTGGCTGTGGACGCAGAAGGAGGCCATCGGCAAGGCACGCGGCACCGGCCTGCGCGGCGGCGGTCTACGGCAGCCGCTGGTGCTGCCTGCCGTCTGGCCGGACCCGCCGGGCTCGCTGCCGCTGCGCCCCGTACCTGACAGCCGCGCCGGGGTGGCCTGCGGCGTGCTCTCCGGAGGCCTGGTGCTGGCGGTCGCCGGGCAGGAGCGGCCGCGCTCAGGCGCCGCCGACGGCATCCGGCTGCTCACCAGCCCACCGGAGGCTACCGCGCCGTGACGACCTGTCGGCAGCCGTGCCACACACGTCCCGCGTCGGCGCGTCATGACGGCGTCGGCTCGGCCGACGCACGGCGCAACACGGCCACGTCACGCACCAGTTTGCCGCTGGACGTACGCGGAAGACGCTCCAGGAGCTGCCACCGCAACGGCCGCTTGTACGGGGCCAGGACGTCCTCCAGGGCGGCGTCCAGCTCGGGCCCGGTCAACGGCTTGTCCACGACCGTGTACGCCTCGATCGCGCCACCGTCGAACGTCACCACTGCCTCGGTCACACCGGGCAGGTCGAGGATGGCCTGTTCGACTTCGGTCAGGTCGACCTTGAGGCCTCCGATGGAGACCTGCGAGTCGAGACGGCCCCGGATCGTGACCAGGCCCGTTACGGGGTCGAACGTGGCCGCGTCGCGAGTGCGCAGCCAGCCGTCGGACCAGCGGCTCTCGTCGACGAGCCCCACGTACGGTGTGACGGGCCGACGCACCTGAAGCTCACCGTCGACGACCCGTACGTCGATTCCGGGCGCCGGGTGCACCTCGGGCCGGTGCACACCGAACAGGTCGGTGGCGATGACGCCGACCTCGGTCATCCCGTACATGTTGCCCAGGACGGTGTCGTAGCACTCCGCGAAGCGCTCGGGAACGCCGGGCCGGACCAGCTCGCCCGCCGTGGTCATCCGCACGAACTGCGGCAGCGGGCTGGCGGGGCGACCGGCCATCAGCATCTCGAGGTGGACCGGGACGCCGATCACCGTGGTCGGCGTGGAGTCTCCCGCGATGACGCCCAGCACCCCGCCCACCGTCATGCGCTCGGGCAGCGTGAGCGTGACGCGGGCGTGCAGGGCGTAGAGCAGGCCGCCGACCAGACCGAGCACGTGCGCCATCGAGGCGAGCAGCACGAGCCGCTCGCCGGGGCGGGGCACGCCGTCGGTCAGCGTGTAGCGCTCGATCTCGGCGACCAGGTCGTCGACGCTGCGTCCGATGACCTTCGACGGGCCGGTGGACCCGGAGCTCAGCTGGATGAGCGCGTGCGGTGTCGACGCCGGTCGGCCGGCCGGGCGCGCGATGACCGTCTCGTCGACGGTGACGAAGCCGCGCAGCGGTGGGAGTACGGAGTCGACGGGCTGCACGAGGAACTGCGCGCCGACGCGTTCGAGCGCCCGCTCGACCTCACCGCGCGACAGGCGGTGGTCCAGCAGCGTCACCTGGGCCCCGATCCGCCAGGCGGCGAGCAGGTTGGCCACGTACGCCAGCGAGGAGGGCAGCCGTAGCGCTATCGCGCCGCCCGGGCGCAGCCCGGCATCGGTGAGTCGGGCCTGCCGGGAGGTCACCTCGGCGCGCAGCTGCGCCCGCGTGATCGGAGCGCCGAGGACGAGGCAGGTCTCGTTGCCCGGACCGGCCAGCAGGACGTCGTCGACCCAGCCCGTGCCGTGTGCGGGCAAACCATGCCGCGCGGCAGCCAGCGGTGAATCTATAGTGGACACAAAGCCTCCACGCTGCTCGAACGGCGGGCCCGGCTCGGCTCGACGGCTGGGTACGCGCCGATCGGAGGGTTTCCTCAGCTGATGACATCCCGGTTCGATGAATTATATCGGCGCGGTCCCTGCCGTCAAGCGACCTCGACCGGCCCCGCTCCCGGAGTCTGGCTCAGCAACGGCACGGGCGGTGACGCCTACGACAGGCCCACCCTCCGGGCGGCCGACAGCACCTGGAACATCGCCGCCCCCTGGGCCCCCTGACGGCAGACCGTGCTCTGTCCGACGGTGCGGGCCGGCGGAGAGCCGCCGGCCCGCACCGGGTCACGTCTCCGCCTGCGCGTCGCAGAGCAACAGACCAGCCGATCGGCCGCCTGTTGGTAGCGGCCGATTCCCGGCCGGCCGGACGTTGGTCGATCAGGCGCCCACTGGGACGCGAGCCTGCCGCCGAGATCCGTAACAGCCCCGAAACTACCGGTTGATAATGCCGGAATTCTCTGCGAGCCTGAGACATCGATCGGCGTGAACGTTACATGATCCTTGCCTGCAACGGAGGCTCCGGCAACGGCGCCGCCGTGCAGATCTACACCTGCCACAGCCAGACCAACCAGCAGTGGAACATCAACTCCAACGGCACCATCAGCAGCGTGCAGTCCGGACGCTGCCTCGACGTCTGGAGCACCGCCAACGGCGCCCAGATCCAGCTCTACGACTGCCACGGACAGACCAACCAGCAGTTCCGGTACTCGTCCAGCGGCGCTTCGGATCGAACTACACGATGATAATGATCGATTCAACGAACAACCTGTTCGAGGCGGTCCAGGTCTACAAGCTGCAGGGCCAGAGCCGGTACCGGCCGGGCATGCCGACGCTGCGACGCTGACAATTCGGACAATGCCGGGGCGGGGCGGGCTCAGCACAGGACGAGCCCGCCCGCCCTCGCTCCCCACCACCAGGAGGTACCACCAGTGCGAGGACCCGCAGACCACCCCCCGTCCACGGGGAACACCCCTGCCGACCGGGGATCGCCGGGCATCCGGGGACGTCTTTTCACGTTGGCCGCGGCCGGGATCGCCGCCGCGGTCGGACTGCTCACCATCACCCTGGCGACCGGGTCGGCGTCGGCCGCCGACAACCCGTACCAGCGCGGCCCGGACCCCACCCGGACCAGCGTCACCGCCGTGAACGGTCCCTTCGCCAACACGTCGGTCAGCGTCCCGACGGGGTACGGCTTCAACGGCGGCCGGATCTACTACCCGACCGACACCAGCCAGGGCACCTTCGGGGCCATCGCGATCTCGCCGGGTTACACCGCGTTGTTCTCCGCCGAACTGGCCTGGATGGGACCGTGGCTGGCCTCCCACGGCTTCGTCGTGATCGGCATCGAGACCAACAGCCGCAACGACTTCGACACGGCCCGAGGCACCCAGTTGCTCGCCGCGCTGGACTACCTGACACAGCAGAGCCCGGTACGCGACCGTGTCGACCCCAACCGGTTGGCCGTCGCCGGTCACTCCATGGGCGGCGGTGGGGCGCTGAGTGCCGCGATCCGGCGTCCGTCGCTGAAGGCGGTCGTCGGCATCGCGCCGTACTCGCCGTCGTCGAACCTGGCCAACGACCGGGTACCCACCATGATCTTCGCCGGCCAGGCGGACACGGTGGTCACCCCGTCATACGCCACCGGCCTGTACAACAGCCTCCCGACCACGACCGAGAGCACGTACCTGGAGGTCGCCGGCGCGGATCACGGGTTCATGGTCGGACGCTCGAACCCGGTGTTGGTCCGGACCATGTTGCCGTTCGTCAAGATGTTCGTCGACAACGACGCCCGGTACAGCCAGTTCCTCTGCCCGCTGCTGGACAACAGCGGCGTGGTCACCTACCGCAGCACCTGCCCACTGCTGCCGTCGACGCCGACCAGCCCGACGCCGACCACCACGCCGACCACCACGCCGACGAGCAGCCCGACACCGACGCCCACCGTCACGCCCACCACCCCGCCCGGCTCCCCCAGCCAGATCATCGGCACGCAGTCGGGCCGGTGCATCGACGTGCCGAATGCCTCGCGCACCAACGGCACGCGGGTAACCCTCTACGACTGCAACAGGCAGACCAACCAGCAGTGGACCTACACCTCGGGCAAACAACTACAGGTGTACGGCACCATGTGCCTCGACGCCGCAGGCTCCGGCAACGGCGCCGCCGTGCAGATCTACACCTGCCACAGCCAGACCAACCAGCAGTGGAACATCAACTCCAACGGCACCATCAGCAGCGTGCAGTCCGGACGCTGCCTCGACGTCTGGAGCACCGCCAACGGCGCCCAGATCCAGCTCTACGACTGCCACGGACAGACCAACCAGCAGTTCCGGCTCACCGCCCTGACCTGACGGTCCTGACCGACCGGAAACGGGCGGGCTCGGCGTCACGCCGGGCCCGCCCGTGCGTGCGGCGGTGACCGTGGCTCACCTGCCGCTCAGTGGCGCCGTGCTCTCCCGCACCACGAGCGTGGGGACGACGAGCGGCAGGGGCTGCGGCATCGTGTCGTCGATGGCCTGGGTGACCGCCGTGATCGCTCGTCGACCGACAGCTCCGAAGTCCTGCTGGATCGTGGTCAACGGTGGAATCAGAAATGCCGCCTCGGGGACGTCGTCGAATCCGACGACGGAGATGTCCTGCGGCACCCGCCGCCCGCGCTCGTGCAGCGCACGCAGCACACCGATGGCCATCTGGTCGTTGGCGGCGAAGACCGCCGTGGTGCCGCGCATCTCGCAGATCCGCAGCCCGGCCAGGTAGCCGCTGTGGGCCATCCAGTCACCCTCGACCGGCTCGGGCGGCCGGATGCCCGCCGCCAGCATCGCCGCTCGCCAGCCGTCGCGGCGGGCGCGCGCCTCGGCCCAGTTGAGCGGGCCGGACACGTGCACGATCTCGGTGTGCCCGAGGGCGAGCAGGTGCTCCGTCGCCATCCGGGAACCGAGCACCTGGTCGACGCCGACGGTGACGCGGGCCCTGGACAGGTCGCCCTCCACCACCACGAAGGGGACGCTGGACCGGGTCATCCGCACCACTTCGAGAGCCTCGTCGTTGCCGGCGATCGTCACGACGCCTTCCACGCCCACGCGCATGAGGTGTTCGGTGGCGTCGCTGAGCGCCCGCACCGTCACCTCCGAGAGGCTCACCGAGGTGGCGAAGTAGCCGGCGGCGCGGGCGGCATCCTCGACACTGCGGTGGATGCTCGTCGGACCGAACAGCGTCCTGGCCGTGCCGATGATGCCGATCATCCCGGAACGTCCCCGGACCAGCGCGCGGGCCGCGGTGTTGGGGCGGTAGTCGAGCTTCCATGGGTGGGTTCCTCGTACGTTCCGCCGCCGTCAGTGTGAGTGGCGGGGCACCGCGCTGCCGCTGCCACCGACGAGGAAATCGAGATCCGCGCCGCTGTCGGCCTGGAGGACGTGCTCGCTGTACAGCCGTACCCAACCCCGCTCGGCCACCGGCGGCGGTGGCTTCCAGCCGGAACGGCGCTCGGCGAGTTCCGCCTCGTCGACCAGGAGGTCCAGGCGGCGCGTGGCGACGTCGACCTGGACCAGGTCGCCAGTGCGCACCAGCGCGAGGGGTCCGCCCACGGACGCCTCCGGCGCCACGTGCAGGACGCACGTGCCGTAGCCGGTGCCGCTCATGCGGGCGTCCGAGATCCGCACCATGTCCGTGATGCCCTCGGCGAGCAACCGGCGGGGCATCGGCACGTTGCCCACCTCCGGGAAGCCGGGGTAGCCGCGCGGGCCGGCATTGCGGACGACGATCACCGTGTCCGGGGTGACGTCGAGGTCCGGGTCGTCGGCGGCGACGACGTACTCCTCGATGCGGTCGAAGACGAGCGCCGGGCCGGTGTGCGTGAGGAGGTGGGGTGAGGCGGCGGAGACCTTCAGCACCGCGCCGGACGGCGCGAGCGACCCGCGCAGCACCACGGTCCCCGAGCCGGCGGCCTGGAAAGGCTCCTCCAGGGTGGCGATGACCTCCCGGTTCCAGCACTGGGCGCCGTCGACGTTCTCGGCCACGCTCCTGCCGCTGACGGTGACGTGGTCCGTGTGCAGCAGCGGCGCGAGCTCCTTCATCACCACCGGCAGACCGCCCGCGTAGGCGAAGTCCTCCATCAGGTACGCCCCGGACGGCATGAGGTTGACGAGCAGGGGCACGTCGGCGGTGAGGGTGTCGAAGTCCTCCAACGAGAGGGGCACGCCAAGGCGTCCGGCGATCGCGAGCAGGTGCACGACGGCGTTGGTGGAACCGCCGATCGCGGCGTTGACCCGGATGGCGTTCTCGAACGCCTCCCGGGTGAGCACCGAGGACAGCCGCTGCTCCTCACCCACCATGGCGACTATCCGACGTCCGGCCGCCTGCGCGAGTGCGTACCGCCGGGAGTCGACGGCAGGCACGGCGGCGGCCCCCGGTAGCTGCACGCCCAGCGCCTCGGTCACGCAGGCCATGGTGGAGGCGGTCCCCATGGTCATGCAGTGGCCCCGGCTGCGGGACATGCCGACCTCCGCCTCGGCGCAGTCGGCGGCGGTCATCCGGCCGGCCCGCATCTCCTCCGTGAAGCGCCAGACGACCGTCCCCGAGCCGATGTCCTGGCCGCGGAACTTGCCGTTGAGCATCGGACCGCCGGTCAGCATCAGCGTCGGCAGGTCGACGCTCGCCGCACCCATCAGCAGACCGGGAGTGGTCTTGTCGCAGCCGGAGAGCAGGACCACCCCGTCGAGGGGGTTGGCGCGGACCGACTCCTCCAGCTCCATCGCCAGCAGGTTGCGGTAGAGCATGGTCGTGGGTCGCATGAGCGGCTCGCCCAGGCTCATCGCCGGGAACTCCAGCGGCAGGCCGCCGCTCTCCCACACACCCCGCTTCACCGATTCGGCCAGGTCGCGCAGGTGGGCGTTGCACGGTGTCAGCTCCGACCAGGTGGTGGCGATGCCGATCACCGGGCGACCGTCGAAGACGTCGTCCGCGAAACCCTGGTTGCGCATCCAGGACCGATGGATGAACCCGTTACGGCCCTCCGCGCCGAACCACTGCCCGCTGCGCAGCGGTCCATCTGTCGTCGACATCAGCACACCTCTCTGTCATTGCTGGAGGTCGCGCGGCGCGACCTAGCGAAGGCCTCCGACGGACAGTCCGCCGCGCCAGTGTCGTTGGAGGCTGAAGAACGCGATGACCAGTGGGATCACGGACACGAGCGAACCCAGGATGATGAGGCTCCACAGCGAGGTGCCCCCCGAGTTGTTCGCCGACGCGATCCCCTGCCAGAGGCCGAGGCCCACGGTCACCGGGAAGAGCCGGTTGTCGGAGAGCATCGCCAGGGGCAGGAAGTAGTTGTTCCAGGACGCCACGGCCGACAGGAGCAGCACGGTGACCACCGCGGGCCGCATCAGCGGAAGTGCGATCTGCAGGAACGTGCGTATCTCCCCCGCGCCATCGACCCGCGCCGCGTCCAGCAGCTCGTCGGGCACCACGTCGCGGGCGTACACGTGCATCAGGTAGACGCCGAACGGGTTGAGCAGCGAGGGGAGGATCACCGCCCAGACCGTGTTCGTCAGGCCGAGCCGGGAGAACATGATGAAGGTCGGGATGACCAGCGCCGTGGCGGGCACCATCAGCGCGCCGAGCACGACGGCGAAGCTGAAGCCCCGCGCCGCGAACCGGTACTTGGCGAACCCGTAGCCGGCCATGACCGCCAGGACCGTGGCGCCGATTCCACCGGCGATGGCGTACAGCGTGGAGTTGAGGATCCACCGTAGGTAGATGCCACCGTCGTAGGTGAAGAGCTGCCTGAGGTTGCCGAGGTAGTCGACCTGGTCGGTGAACCAGAGGGTGTTGCCGCCGCCGAAGAGACCCGGCGCGTCCTTGGAGCTGTTGACGACGACCCACCAGAACGGCACGAGGAAGTAGATCACCAGGAAGCCGAGGAGGATCTGCAGAGGGAGGTAGCGCTGCGGCCGGCGAGCGCCTGCGCGGACGCTTGTGTGGTCGGTCATCTACAGGAAGCTCCTCCGCTTGCGGGTGAAGAACAGAAAGGCGTACACGCAGATGAAGACGATGCCGCCGAGGGCGAAGGAGATCGCCGACCCGTAGTTGAAGTTGGCGAGCGAGAACGCCTGCTGGTACGCGTACATGTTGGGGGTGAAGTCGGACCCGATCGTGCCCGCGGCGAGGTAGCGCAGGATCTGCGGTTCGTTGAAGAACTGCAGGGTGCCGATGAGCGAGAAGACCAGGATCAGGATCAGCGCGGGCGCGATCAGCGGGATCTTGATACGCGTCGCGATCTGCCACCGTCCGGCGCCGTCCATCCGGGCGGCCTCGTAGAGCGTCGGGTCGACGCCCTGCAACGCCGCAGACAAGATGATCATGTAGTAGCCGGCCCACTGCCAGGTGACGACGTTGAGCAGGCCGTAGAAGATCAGGTCGCTGCCCAGGAAGTCGGGTGCGGTGGCGCCGAACAGCCCGAAGATGTCGGTGAGCGGCCCGAAGCCCTTGCTGTAGAGGAACCCCCACATCACGGCCCCGATGACCGTGGGGATCGCGTACGGAAGAAAGATCATGAGGCGGGAGAAGCGCGCGAACAGGGTGGTCACCGCGTCCAGGACGAGGGCCAGCGCGAGCGCGAGGACGATCTGCAGCGGGATCGAGACGAGCGAGAAGCGGATGACGAGCCACGCGCCGGACAGGAAGCTCGGATCGGTGAACGCCTTCACGTAGTTGTCGAAGAGGACGAAGTTGGTGCCGCCGATCAGCTTCTTCTGAAAGAGACTGAGGTACAGCGCGTACGCCAGCGGCGCGATGAGGAACGCCACGAAGACGACCCCGAACGGCCCGACGAAGAGCCACCCCATCAGGTGTTCACGCAGGTGCACCTTGCCACGGATCTTGCGCTTCTCATGCTGACTACGGCGTGTGTGCTTCTCGGTCAGGGTTGTCATCTCGGTCTCCGGGACATGGACGCTGCGGGGTGGAGGGTGGGCCAGCCAGGACCGGCCCACCCGAAGCGGTCACTGGACGGTGAAGCCCTGATCCTTGGCGTACTTCGCCACGTCCTCCTGGAGCTTGTCCGCAGCCTGCGAGCCGGTGGTGGAACCCTTGATGACCTCGCTGATCTGCTTCGTCATGGCGTCCAGGTAGTACTGACCGAAGGGCGCGTACGCGACACCCTTGTAGGCCTCGGCTGCGGGAAGGTAGACCTCCTTGTTGGCCTGCTGGCCGCCGAAGAACGCCACCTTCAGGTCGACGAACGCAGGATCCTTGAGCGCCGTGAGGTTCAGCGGGAAGATGATCTGGTTGGTCCAGCCGTCGGCGAGCGACTCCTTGTCGGCGTAGAGCCCGTAGGCGACCTTCGCCGCCAGCTCCGGCTTCTTCGCCTGCTTGGTCACCGAGAAGGCCGACCCACCCCAGTTCACCTGCACCGGGTTGGCCGGATCCCACTGCGGCAGTGGCGCCACCGCGAACTTGCCGGTGTCCTGGCCCTTGCCGACGCCCGCGCCGGTGAGGTAGCCCGGGGCCCACGCCGCCGAGATGTACGTCGCGTAGTTCCCGTTGATCACACCGGAGATGTACTCCGGGGTGAACTGGTCCTGCGTACCCACCAGGCCTTTCTTGGCGAGGCCGCCCCAGTAGTCCAGCACGTCCTTGGACGCCTGGTCGTTGAGCTTCACGCCGATCGACTTCGGCTGCGCCGGGTCGAAGGTGAAGGGCGAGGCGCCCTTCTGGATCTGCAGCGCCATCAGGACCGCCGGGACGTTCGCGCCGAGATCCCCGAACAGCGGGCCACCGGCATCCTTCACCTTCTGCGCGGCCTGCTCGTACTCGGCCCAGGTCTTCGGCGGAGTGATCTTGTACTTGTCGAAGATGTCCTTCCGGTAGATCATGCCCATCGGGCCGCCGTCGACCGGGACGCCGTAGACCGCGTCGCCGACCGACACGTCCTTCCAGGCGCCCTCGCCGTAGTTGGCCTTGACCGCGTCGTAGCCGTACTGCCTGATGTCGACGAGCGCGCCCTGGATCTGGAAGGTCGGGATCCGGTCCGCCTCGACCATGATCACGTCGGGCGCGCCGGTGCCCGCCGAGATGGCCGTCTGGAACTTGTCGTACTCGTCACCGCCCTGCCCGACGTTGGTCCAGCAGACCTGCACGTCGTCGTGCAGCTTGTTGAAGTTGTCGACGACGAGCTGGGTGTTGGGGTACCAGCCCCACATCGTCACGACCGGCACGTTCTGCTTGGTGATGGTGTTCGTGCAGTTGCTCGCGTCGCTGCCGCCGTCGTCCGAGGAGCAGGCGACCAGGCCGCTTCCTGCCGCGAGCAGGGCCACCGTGGCGAGTATGCGTCTTCTCTTCATTGAGATGGTTCCCTTCGGGGGAGGGTGGCGGTGCACAGACATCCATGCGCTGGCGGGTGCCACCGGGGCAGGCGGTCCTGCTCCCTGTGCCGGCAGCGGATGCGACCCGCTGGCCAGCTCAACCCATCGGTGGATCTCGCCGTGCAGGTTGTGTTCACCTCCTCCCAGCTCTTGCCACCGGCGTCCGCGCCGTGGCCAGCCCGCCAAGAGCGATCCAGCTCCGGTGCCGTGTCATGGTCGTGCCCCGCCCGTCGGTGCCGCGGTCGAGCCGCGAACCACGAGGCTGGTCGGGAGCACTGTCTGGTTCGACTCGTCCCACTCGCCGGTCACCAGCGACTTGAGCAGCCGCGCGGCTTCGTACCCGAGCTGGTACATCGACTGGTCCACGGTGGTCAGACCCGGCTCGGTCGACGCCGCCTCGGGGATGTTGTCGAAGCCGACGACGGACAGGTCACCGGGGACGGCGAGCCCCAGCTCCCGGGCGACCTCCAGCACCTTGAGGGCCATTCCGTCGCTCGCCGCGAAGATCGCCGACGGCCGGTCCGGCCGTTGCAGCAGGGCACGCGCCAACGGAACCGCCGACTCGGGGTTGAAGTCCCCCCTGCCGACCAACGTCGGGTCGACCGGGACTCCGGCGTCGGTCAACGCCGCCCGGTAGCCCTCCTCCCGGGACCATGCCGAGGCGAGGCTGTCGCGCCCGGCGATGAACCCGATGCGTCGATGGCCCAGGTCGAGCAGGTGCGCGACAGCGGTGGTGGCGCCGCCGAGGTTGTCGGCCATGACCGAGGGCCCCGTCGAGCCTCGCACCGGGTCGATGGCCACGACCGGCGTACGGCTGTGCATCTCACCCCAGGGCGTGACGACGATGCACCCGTCGGTGAGGGTGCCCGACAGGCGGGTCAGGTGCCGCTGCTCCCAGCCCTCCGAATAGGACCCGTAGAGGTCGCTGTTGGCGTAGATGATGAGGTCGAAGCCGGAGCGGCTCAGCGCCTTCATGACGCCCTTGAGCACCTCCGCCGTGTACGACTGGAAGCTGTGCGCCACGAGGCCTAGAACGTTGGTGCGGCTGCGCCGGAGGCTCGACGCCACCAGGCTCGACTCGTAGCCGAGTTGTTGGATGGCGGTGCGGACCTGAGCGATCGTGCGGGCGCTGACGCCGTAGTGCCCGTTGACGACGCGGGAGACGGTGGCGGTGGAAACGCCGGCGATCCGGGCGACATCACTCATTGTTACCGGCGCATTGGCTTCGATCATGCGGCTCTCTCTGGACTGCAATCGTTATCGGTTACGTTTCCATGATGTTGCCAACGTAACCGACCACGATTGCGAACACAAGAGCCTTTCACCTCACCACCGTCCCGCACGCAAGGTCCTAACGGGATGTTCACACCGGGAACTTCCCACCTCTCGCAGCGGCGCCGAGAACGCAACCAGCAACCTCAGTGAATCGCCATTTCACGCAATCGATCTAGTCGTTGACAACGGGACGACACCCTCCGTCAGGCCACCATTCCGGGACGGGTGTTCCCTCGCACAAGCATGATCGGTAACGTTTACATAGATCGGGAACGTAATCGATGATCATGGCGATGTCCAGAGGTCGTACCGACCCACCACCGCTCGGCCCCCGGCACCGCGACGCAGATCTCGACGTCGGAGGCCTCGCACGAAGGGAGCCCGCCCTGAACACCCACCTCGCCCCAGCGCCGCACCCACTCCCCCACCGCGCCGCCTCGCCCGTCCGGTCCCGTCAGAGCCGGCGGGGAGGGCAGTCGTGAACACCGCGCGCCTGCTCCTGGACCCACGCCGACGCGTCGCACCAGTGCCGCGCCGGCTCTTCGGCTCGTTCGTGGAGCACCTGGGCCGGTGCGTCTACAGCGGAATCTACGAGCCCGGCCACCCGACCGCCGACGCGGACGGCTTCCGGGGCGACGTCCTCGCGCTCGTCCGTGAGCTGGGCATCACCACGGTCCGCTACCCGGGCGGCAACTTCGTCTCCTCCTACCGCTGGGAGGACGGCGTCGGTCCGGTGGACCGCCGACCGGCCCGGCTCGACCTCGCCTGGCACAGTCTGGAGACCAACGCGTTCGGGCTGGACGAGTTCATGCGCTGGGTCGGCAAGGCGGGCGTCGACCCGATCATGGCGGTCAACCTCGGCACCCGCGGCACCGCCGAGGCCGTCGACCTGCTGGAATACGCCAACCACCGCGCGGGGAGCCACCTCGCCGACCAGCGCCGCGACAACGGCGCCGTCGACCCGTACGGGATCAAACTGTGGTGCCTGGGCAACGAGATGGACGGCCCGTGGCAGGTGGGCCAGCGGAGCGCGACCGAGTACGGGCGGCTCGCCGCGCAGACCGCGAAGGCCATGCGCCGCTTCGACCCCGATCTCGAACTCGTCGCCTGCGGTTCGTCCCACCTCGGCATGCCGACCTTCGGCAGCTGGGAGCGCGACGTGCTGACCGAGGCGTACGACGACGTCGACCTGATCTCGCTGCACGCCTACTACCAGCCGGTCGACGACGACCTGCCCAGCTTCCTCGCCTCGGCCGAGGACATGGACACGTACATCGACGCCGTCACCGCCATCGCGGACTCGGTGGGCGCGATCCGCCGGTCCACCAAGAAGATCATGATCGCGTTCGACGAGTGGAACGTCTGGTACCAGTCCGCGGCCCCGTCCACGCCGCCGAGCGGGGAGGACTGGCCGGTCGCACCGCCTCTGCTGGAGGACCACTACAGCGTGGCCGACGCCGTTGTCGTCGGTGGGCTGCTCATCAGCCTGCTGCGGCACAGCGACCGGGTGACCGCCGCGTGCCAGGCCCAACTGGTCAACGTCATCGCGCCGATCATGACCGAACCGGGGGGCTCGGCCTGGCGGCAGACCATCTTCCACCCCTTCGCCCGGACGGCCCGGCACGCCCAGGGCGTCGTGCTGGACGTGCTGCGCGACGGCAGCACCACGACCACCGACCGCTACGGAGTGGTCGACGCGGTCGACGCGGTCTCCACCTGGGACGACAGCACCGGAGAGATGACCGTGTTCCTCGTGAACCGGGTCGTCGACACCCCGGCCGAGATGACCATCGACCTCGCCGGCGCCCAGGTGGGCGGCATCATCGAGTGCGTCACCGTCGGCGGCGCCGACCTCGGTGCCAAGAACACCGCCGGCGGTCCCGACCACGCCGAGCCGCGCCCCAACGACACGGCCCAGGCGGGCGGCGCCAGCGTCCGGCTGACCCTGCCGCCCGCGTCCTGGACCATGCTGCGGCTGCGCGCCACCGACGCGACCCCGTAGGCCGCCCCGGCCGCGCGACCCCGGCTACAACCGGGGGCGCGCGGCCGGGGTTTTCCCCACCACAGGGAGTACGGCGAATCGCGTCGACGGTCAGACCAGGACCGATTAATCGCGTCGGAAAATGGCGCTGGGAGCACCTGCGCAACTGGCGCGCGAATTCCTTCCCGGGTCATTTCCGCAGAGGAATTCGCGCGTCACCCGCAGGTGGCGTCAGAACGTACCCGAGCGAGCGGTGGACGCAATTATTCGACCGCGGGCGTCAACCTCCCGTCGACCCGCCGGGGAATGGCGGTGTAATCGTCGCGCAACTCCTCGGGAAGCACCCAGGCCGGAGCGTCCTGCCATGCCAACGGCCGGAGGAACCGTCGGATCGACGTGGCCCCCACCGACGTGTGCACGGCGTTCGTCGACGGCCAGGGTCCACCATGGTGCTGGGCCCACGACACGCGGACGCCGGTGGGATAGCCGTCGAAGACGATGCGGCCCGCGCGGGCGGAGAGCACGTCGACCAGCCGGCGTACGACGTCGCCGTCGTCCTCCGGACCGCGGTGGACGGAACCGGTCAGCGACGGCGGGACGGCGTCCAGCGCGGCGTCCAGTGCGGCAGCGTCGGGATACCGGACCACGACCATAAGCGGACCGAAGCACTCGTCGGCGATCTCGGTGGTCAGGCCCGGCAGTTCGACCTCCAGGAGCCTCGGTGCGACGGCGAAGCCCGTTCCGGGGTCGACCTGGGCCCGCGCCGAGACCCGAGCACCGGCCCGCTCGAACTCCGTGGCCCGGCTCTCGAACGCGTCCCGGATGCGCTCGTTGAGCAGGATCGTGCCGCCCGAGCTGACAACCCTCTGCCGCAGGGCGTCCACCAACTGGTCACCGCCCCGACCAGCCGGGACGAACGCCAGGCCGGGCTTGGTGCAGAGCTGACCGCCGGAGGCCGTGAAGGAGGCGAACAGACCCTCGGCGATCTCCTCGGCCCGGTCGACGGCCGCCCCGGGCAGGACGACGATCGGGTTCACGCTGCTCAGTTCGGCGTACAGGGGAATGGGATCGGGTCGTTCGTCGATGGCAGCCTGGATGGCGCGGGCGGCGTTGACCGAGCCCGTGAGGGCGGCCGCACGGACAGCGGGGTGCCGCACCAGCGAGCGACCGGCCTGCTCCCCGTACACGGCCGCGATGACGCCCTCGGGGCCGCCCAGGTCCCGGACGGCCGAGAAGATCGCGGCGGCGGACGCGTGCGAGGTCACCGGGTGGGACGGGTGGGCCTTCAGGACCGCGGGACAGCCGGCGGCGAGCGCGGCGGCCGTGTCACCGCCGGCGACCGAGAAGGCGAACGGGAAGTTGCTGGCCCCGAAGACGGCGACCGGCCCGAGGGGTACGAGCATCCGCCGCACGTCCGGACCGGGTCCGAGTGGTGTGTCGGCGGCGTGGTCGATGGCCGCCTCGATGTACGCCCCGTCGCGCAGCACGTCGCCGAACATCCGGAACTGGACCGCGGCCCGGGTGAGCTCGGAGTCCAGCCGCGCGTGGGCCAGCCCCGTCTCTGCCTCGGCGGCCGCGACCAGGTCCACCCGGCGGGCCTGGAGGGAGGCGGCGACCGCGTCCATCAGCTCCGCCCTGCCGAGCCTCCCCAGACCCGCCAACCAGTGCGTCGCCCGGGACGCCTGGCCGGCGACCACGTCCAGCCGGGACTCGTCGGTCTCGGTGAGATCCGTCGCGCGACGCTGGCCGTCGCGCGGATCGACGGTGCTGACCACGTTCACAGCAGTCCTCTCCTTGCCAGATTGCCCATCAGGTCGCGGATGCCGAAGTGCCAGGGTTCGCACTCCTGGGCGTGCCGCACCCGG
Organism: Micromonospora sp. DT4; assembly: GCF_049841675.1. NCBI lineage: Bacteria > Bacillati > Actinomycetota > Actinomycetes > Micromonosporales > Micromonosporaceae > Micromonospora > Micromonospora sp. DT4. The sequence goes on along the minus strand of NZ_JBNCKT010000009.1, from coordinate 641 downwards.
TTGACCAGGGTGCCGAGCGCCGGGCAGCTGATCCGTACCACGTCGTCGACCTTGTGGGTGAAGCCCTCGCCGGGGCGGCCCCGGTCCTGGACCGGCGCGAACATGGTGCCGAGCATCAGGGCGGCACCGTCGGGATAGTGGTGGTGCGGGCCGATCACCTGCCGCACCAGGTCCTCCGGGTCGCGCGACATCCGCGTCATCTCCGAGACCGCCTCCAGCCGGAAACCGTCCACACCGTGGACCTTTAGAGCGACCGGCAATAGGCGTCACTTGAGTCGGCGGGTTGTCGGTCGGGTGTCCCAGCGATAGAGCGTGCGGGCTCGGTGGATGAGTTGACGTACGGTGACGATCGCGGCGGCCAGGTAGAGGTAGAAGTCGATGATTGCGGCGTTGCGGTCGGTGCAGCGGCGGATCTTGCCGAAGCCGTTCATCCACGAGTTCGTGCGTTCGACCACCCACCGCTTGCCGACTTGGATCGGGGCGGGTACGCCCTTGCGGGCGATCTCGGCGTCGAAGCCGATCTCCTCGAGCAACTCGCGGGTGCGGTTGCTGTCGTAGCCGCGATCGAGGTGGGCGGTGACTTGCTGCGGCCAGTGATGGCGCAGTTGGGCGCTGCACTGCTCGAAGGTGTCGCGCAGCAG
>NZ_JBNCKT010000008.1:0-88530 GCF_049841675.1 Micromonospora sp. DT4 | reverse complement strand
CCTGGTGCTGGCCGCCTGAGTCGGTCGCCGAGCCGTGGGGCGACCGTCGGGACGAGCTGTGCCCACGGCGGGCCGCGGGGGGGGGGGGGGGGCCCCGCCCCCCCCCCGACGTCGGCGTGCGCCCTCCCGCTCGACCTCGGCGGACGAGCGGGCTGCGGTCTGCGCTACTCTTGAACGTCGCCGCTGTCGCACCGCGCTGACCGTGCGCGCCCCGAGAGCGGCGACGGCCGCATTTTCCCAGCTCCAAGCCCCAGGAAGTGACATGCCTCCGAAGAAGAAGCTCGTCAAGACGTTCACGCTTCAGCTGCCGGCGGGCCAGGCCACGCCGGCGCCGCCGGTCGGCCCCGCGCTCGGCCAGCACGGCGTGAACATCATGGAGTTCTGCAAGTCCTACAACGCGCAGACCGAGTCCCAGCGGGGCGACATCGTCCCCGCCGAGATCAGCGTGTACGAGGACCGGTCCTTCACCTTCGTGCTGAAGACCCCGCCCGCCGCCCGGCTGCTGATCAAGGCCGCCGGTGTGCAGAAGGGCTCCGGCGTCCCGCAGGCGGAGAAGGTGGGCTCGGTCAGCCGCGCCCAGCTGCGTGAGATCGCCGAGAAGAAGATGGCCGACCTCAACGCCAACGACCTGGACCAGGCCGAGAAGATCATCGCCGGCACCGCCCGGTCGATGGGCATCACCGTCAACGACTGACGTCGGCTCCCGCCGACGAACCGATCGTGGGAGGGCTCGCCCCGAGCGGCCCGCCAGAGACCACAGGAGTAATCAGCAATGCAGCGCAGCAAGAGCTACCGCAAGGCCGCCGACGTCATCGACCGGTCGAAGCTCTACACCCCCGCCGAGGCCGTGAAGCTGGCCAAGGACACCACCAACGTCAAGTTCGACGCCACGGTCGAGGTCGCCATGCGCCTCGGCGTCGACCCCCGCAAGGCGGACCAGATGGTCCGCGGCACGGTCAACCTGCCGCACGGCACCGGTAAGACCGCCCGCGTGATCGTCTTTGCCAGCGGCGCGAAGGCCGAAGAGGCCGCCGCGGCGGGTGCGGACGAGGTGGGCACCGACGAGCTGGTCGCCCGCATCCAGGGTGGTTGGCTCGACTTCGACGCGGCGATCGCCACGCCGGACCAGATGGCCAAGATCGGCCGGATCGCGCGGATCCTGGGCCCGCGCGGTCTCATGCCGAACCCGAAGACCGGCACGGTGACCATGGACGTCACCAAGGCGGTGCAGGACATCAAGGGCGGCAAGATCACCTTCCGGGTGGACAAGCACTCCAACCTGCACCTGATCATCGGCAAGGCCTCCTTCTCGGAGACCCAGCTGGTGGACAACTACGCCGCGGTGCTCGACGAGGTGCTGCGGGCCAAGCCGTCCGCCTCCAAGGGCAAGTACCTCCGCAAGGTCATCCTCACCACCACGATGGGGCCGGGCGTTCCGATCGACCCGAACCTGGTGAAGAACATCCGCGAGGACTCGGCCGACGCCTGAGCCGACAGTTCGCTCGTACCGGGGCGCCGCCCCGCTTGGGGGGGCGCCCCGGCGCGTCCGGGGTGTGGCAAGCTCGACCGCATGCGGCTGGAGAACGTCTGGTTGCGGTACCACCGGCGCGGTCCGTGGGTGCTGCGGGGCGTGGACGTGCGGATCGGCCCGGGTGAGGTCGCGGTCGTCCTCGGCCGCAACGGGGTGGGCAAGTCGACCCTGCTCTAGGTGGCTGCCGGGGTGCTGCGGCCGGGCCGGGGCCGGGTCGCCGACCGACCGGCCCAGGTGGGTTGGGTGCCGGAGCGCTTCCCGGCCGACCAGCCCTTTACCGTGTCCCGCTATCTGACCGGTATGGCTCGCGCGGTCGGGCTGCGGCCGTCGGCCGCCGACGCGGCGGTGACGACCTGGACGCAGCGGCTGGGGCTGGGCGCGTTCAGCTCGGTGCGGCTTGCCGAGCTGTCCAAGGGCACCGCCCAGGAGGTGGGCCTCGCCCAGGCCATGCTGCGGGCGCCGGGCCTGCTGGTGCTCGACGAGCCGTGGGAGGGCCTGGACGCCGCGACCCGCGAGCTGGTCCCCGAGCTGATCGACGAGGTGCTGGCCGACGGTGGCACGGTCCTGGTCAGCGACCACCGGGGCGAGACGGTCCGGCTGCCGGCCGCGCGCCGCTGGTCGGTGCCGGTCGGTATCGCGCTGGGGCTGTGGGCGCACCTGCTGGCCGTACCCGCCGCGGTCGCCCTTGGCGCGCTGGCCAGCCGGGCGTCGGTGGGCGGTGCCGCGTACGGCGTCGCGGTGCTGGCGCTCGGCGGTGTCGGCGCGGTGGCGCTCGGCCTGCGCGGCTCGGTCGCGCCCTGGCTGGTACCGCCGATCATGGCCACCGCCCGGACGACTGCGGGCGACGCCGCCGCGCTGACCCTGTTCGGGCTCACGGCCTGGGCGTTGGCGTGGAGCGCGGCGGTCACCGCCGGCTACCTGTGGCGGCGTCGGGCGCAGGGCTGAGCGAGCGCCGACGTGCCGTGACCCGGCTCACCGGGGGCGATTTGGCGCTGGTGAGGCGGGGCGCGTACTCTTCATACGTCATCCGTGTTATCGCGGATGAGGAACCACCCAGAGACCGCTGGTCACCGTGCTCAGGCACGGTCGAAGGCCCCGCGACGACGGGCGACCCGCGTAGGGCGGCAAGCGTAACTCGGCAGTGAGCATGGTCCGCCGACCGTGACGATCCGCCGGCCCTCGCCCCGTGCGCCCTGCGCCGGGGCTTTTCGTTGTCGTGCTGCCTCCGCCCCCGCTTCGGCTTCGGCCGGTCGGGGACCAGCCTCGAGTAACGAGAGAGGAGGGACATGGCGGACAAGCCGATCCGAGCCGACAAGGCCTCGGCCGTCGCTGAGCTGACCGAGAGCTTCCGCAGCGCGGGTGCCACCGTGCTGACCGAGTACCGCGGTCTGACGGTTTCCCAGCTCACCCAGCTGCGGCGCTCGCTCGGTGCCGAGACCAGCTACATGGTCGCGAAGAACACGCTGGCGAAGCGTGCCGCGACGGATGCGGGCATCACGGGCCTCGACGAGCTGTTCACCGGTCCTACCGCGCTGACTTTCGTTTCGGGCGACGTCGTCGAGGCGGCGAAGGGGCTTCGCGACTTCGCGAAGGCCAACCCGAAGCTCGTCATCAAGGGCGGTGTCTTCGAGGGCAAGGCCATTTCCGCGGCCGAGGTCACGAAGCTCGCCGACCTGGAGTCCCGCGAGGTGCTGCTGGCCAAGCTGGCCGGCGCGATGAAGGGCAACCTGAGCAAGGCCGCGGCCCTGTTCCAGGCTCCGCTCTCCAAGGCCGCCCGCGCGGCGGCCGCCCTGGCGGACAAGAAGCGCGAGCAGGAGGGCGCCGAGGCGGCCTGAGGCCGCGCGGCGCACCCACGTTCTTAGACAACCTTTAGAAAGGACGCCAGACATGGCGAAGCTCAGCACCGACGAGCTGCTCGACGCGTTCAAGGAGATGACGCTGATCGAGCTCTCCGAGTTCGTGAAGCAGTTCGAGGACACCTTCGAGGTCACCGCCGCTGCTCCGGTCGCGGTTGCCGCCGCCGGTGGCGCCCCGGCCGCCGCCGAGGCCGAGCCGGAGAAGGACGAGTTCGACGTCGTCCTCGAGGCTGACGGTGGCAAGAAGATCCAGGTCATCAAGGTCGTGCGCGAGCTGACCGGCCTGGGCCTCAAGGAGGCCAAGGACGCGGTCGAGTCCGCGCCGAAGGCCATCCTGGAGAAGGTCAACAAGGAGACCGCCGAGAAGGCGAAGGCCAAGCTCGAGGGTGAGGGCGCCAAGGTCACCCTCAAGTGACCTGACGCTCCACCTGCGCGTGCCCGGCTCGGTGAGCTGGGACACGATCGCGTCGCGGCGGGCGGTGATCCGACACGGATCACTGCCCGCCGTTTTTCCTGGACCAGGCGACAACCGTCCTGAGCTGGGCACCGATGGTCGTCGCCGGACCACCCGGACGAGCGTCCGGATCGCCCTCAGGTGGGAAAGAACCGACGACCCGGATACCGGCCCTTGACGCGGCCCCGGCCTGCCAGGCACGCTGACACCAGCAAGACACCGCGCTTGCGACGGCCACGATGTGGGTAATGGCAGCGACGGCACCATCGGTCGCGGTCACCCGAGCGGCCCAGTGGGGAGTTGCGTTCTGAGCGGCCCGGCAGACCCGGTTCACGGGGGCCGAGGCGCGTTCCGCAAACGACCTGCGGGGTGGGCTGGACAGCGGTTAGCCTCTCGGCTACACTGCTAGTTTGCGCTGCCTTCCGACTTGACCCCTGCTCGGAAATGTCCGTTTACGGATAGTTCTGGTGGGGCCATTGGAGTGCACGCGTACCAGCCGTTCTGCAGCACCGGTCCTCGGAAGGACGCATCTTGGCAGCTTCCCGCCCTGCGAAGACCAGTCGTACGTCGAGCGCATTCGCTCCCCGCCGAGTTTCATTCGGCAGGATCACCGAACACCTCGAGGTCCCCAACCTCCTTGCCATCCAGAACGAGTCCTTCGACTGGCTCGTCGGCAACGAGGCTTGGCAGGGCCGGTCGGCGGACGACCCGCACGCACGCTCGGGTCTCGCGGAGATCCTTGAAGAGATCAGTCCCATTGAGGACTTCTCCGGCACCATGTCGCTCTCCTTCTCGGCGCCGCGCTTCGACGAGGTCAAGGCCTCGATCGAGGAGTGCAAGGAGAAGGACCTGACCTACTGCGCTCCGCTCTTCGTGACCGCGGAGTTCACCAACAACACCACTGGCGAGATCAAGAGCCAGACGGTGTTCATGGGTGACTTCCCGATGATGACGCCCAAGGGCACCTTCGTCATCAACGGCACCGAGCGCGTCGTGGTCAGCCAGCTCGTCCGGTCCCCGGGCGTGTACTTCGACAAGCAGCCGGACAAGACCTCCGACCGCGACCTCTCCAGCGTCAAGGTCATCCCGAGTCGGGGTGCCTGGCTGGAGTTCGACATCGACAAGCGCGACACGGTCGGCGTACGCATCGACCGCAAGCGCCGGCAGGCCGTCACGGTCCTGCTCAAGGCCATCGGTTGGTCGGCCGAGCGGATTCGTGAGAAGTTCGGCTGGTCCGAGCTGATGATGACCACGCTCGAGAAGGACCACATCGCCGGCGCCGACGAGGCGTTGCTAGACATCTACCGCAAGCTGCGCCCTGGCGAGCCGCCGACGCGCGAGAACGCCCAGACCCTGCTCGACAACCTCTTCTTCAACCCGAAGAGGTACGACGTCGCCAAGGTCGGGCGCTACAAGTTCAACAAGAAGCTCGAAGTGGACGTGCCGATCACCACTGGCACGCTCACCGAGGACGACATCGTCGCCACCGTGGAGTACCTGTGCCGGCTGCACGCCGGTGAGGACGGCTACGAGGCCGACGACATCGACCACTTCGGCAACCGGCGCCTGCGCACCGTGGGTGAGTTGATCCAGAACCAGGTTCGGGTCGGTCTCTCCCGCATGGAGCGGGTCGTCCGCGAGCGGATGACCACGCAGGACGTCGAGGCGATCACGCCGCAGACCCTGATCAACATCCGCCCGGTCGTGGCGGCGATCAAGGAGTTCTTCGGTACGTCGCAGCTGTCCCAGTTCATGGACCAGACCAACCCGCTGGCGGGCCTGACCCACCGGCGTCGGCTGAGCGCGCTCGGCCCGGGTGGTCTGTCCCGGGAGCGGGCCGGCTTCGAGGTCCGCGACGTGCACCCGTCCCACTACGGCCGGATGTGCCCGATCGAGACGCCGGAAGGCCCGAACATCGGCCTGATCGGCGCCCTGTCCACCTTCGCCCGGGTCAACCCGTTCGGCTTCATCGAGACGCCGTACCGGAAGGTCGTCGAGGGTCGGGTCACCGACCAGATCGACTACCTGACCGCGGACGAGGAGGACCGGTTCGTCAAGGCCCAGGCCAACGCGCGCCTGAAGGCTGACGGCACGTTCGCCGAGGACCGGGTGCTCTGCCGTCGTAAGGGCGGCGAGACCGAGGACGTGGTCCCCGCCGCCGTCGACTACATGGACGTCTCGCCCCGGCAGATGACCTCGGTCGCGACCGCCATGATCCCGTTCCTCGAGCACGACGACGCCAACCGGGCACTGATGGGCGCGAACATGCAGCGCCAGGCGGTGCCGCTGGTCAAGGCCGAGGCGCCGCTCGTGGGTACGGGCATGGAGTACCGGGCCGCTGTCGACGCTGGCGACGTGGTGGTCGCCGAGGTCGGCGGTGTGATCGAGGACCTCTGCGCCGACTACGTCACCATCCACCAGGACGACGGCCACCGCCGGACGTACCTGCTGCACAAGTTCCGCCGCTCCAACGCCGGCTCCTGCGTGAATCAGAAGCCGGTGGTCTTCGAGGGCGACCGCGTCGAGGCCGGTCAGGTCATCGCTGACGGTCCGTGCACCGACGAGGGCGAAATGGCGCTCGGACGCAACCTGCTGGTGGCGTTCATGTGCTGGGAGGGCCACAACTACGAGGACGCGATCATCCTGTCGCAGCGCCTCGTGCAGCAGGACGTGCTCACCTCGATCCACATCGAGGAGCACGAGGTCGACGCCCGGGACACCAAGCTCGGTCCGGAGGAGATCACCCGCGACATCCCGAACGTCAGCGAGGAAATGCTCGCCGACCTCGACGAGCGCGGCATCATCCGGATCGGTGCCGAGGTCGTCCCCGGCGACATCCTGGTCGGCAAGGTCACGCCCAAGGGTGAGACCGAGCTGACCCCGGAGGAGCGGCTGCTCCGCGCGATCTTCGGTGAGAAGGCGCGTGAGGTTCGGGACACCTCGCTGAAGGTGCCGCACGGCGAGACCGGCACGGTCATCGGTGTGCGCACGTTCTCCCGCGAGGACGGCGACGAGTTGCCGCCGGGTGTCAACGAGCTGGTCCGGGTCTACGTCGCCCAGAAGCGCAAGATCCAGGACGGCGACAAGCTCGCCGGTCGGCACGGCAACAAGGGCGTCATCTCCAAGATCCTGCCGGTCGAGGACATGCCGTTCCTCGAGGACGGCACTCCGGTCGACATCGTGCTCAACCCGCTCGGTGTGCCGAGCCGGATGAACATCGGCCAGGTCCTGGAGACCCACCTCGGTTGGGTGGCCAAGACCGGTTGGAAGGTCGAGGGCGACGACGCCGAGTGGAAGCGCCAGCTGCGCTCGATCGACGCGCACGAGTCCGAGGGGGACACCAACGTGGCCACCCCGGTCTTCGACGGTGCCCGCGAGGAGGAGATCTCCGGCCTGCTCGAGTCGACCCTGCCCAACCGGGACGGCAAGCAGCTGATCGGTCGTACCGGCAAGGCGCAGCTGTTCGACGGTCGTTCCGGTGAGCCTCTGCCGGACCCGATCGCGGTCGGCTACGTCTACATCCTGAAGCTCAACCACCTGGTCGACGACAAGATCCACGCTCGGTCGACCGGCCCGTACTCGATGATCACGCAGCAGCCGCTGGGTGGTAAGGCGCAGTTCGGTGGTCAGCGTTTCGGTGAGATGGAGTGCTGGGCGATGCAGGCGTACGGCGCCGCCTACGCCCTGCAGGAGTTGCTCACGATCAAGTCCGACGACGTGCTCGGCCGGGTGAAGGTCTACGAGGCCATCGTCAAGGGCGAGAACATCCCGGAGCCGGGCATCCCGGAGTCGTTCAAGGTGCTGCTCAAGGAGCTGCAGTCGCTGTGCCTCAACGTTGAGGTGCTGTCCAGCGACGGCGTGGCCCTGGAGATGCGCGAGACCGACGACGAGGTGTTCCGGGCCGCGGAGGAGCTGGGCATCGACCTGTCCCGGCGCGAGCCGAGCTCGGTCGAAGAGGTGTAAGTGGTGCGGGTTGGGGGCCTTCCGGCCCCCAACCCTCGCCCGTGATCTAGCTGTAAAGACGACGACATAGGGGACATAGTGCTCGACGTCAACTTCTTCGACGAGCTGCGCATTGGTCTCGCCACGGCCGACGACATCCGTCAGTGGTCGCATGGCGAGGTCAAGAAGCCTGAGACGATCAACTACCGCACCCTGAAGCCGGAGAAGGACGGACTCTTCTGCGAGAAGATCTTCGGTCCGCAGCGGGACTGGGAGTGCTACTGCGGTAAGTACAAGCGCGTCCGGTTCAAGGGCATCATCTGCGAGCGCTGCGGCGTCGAGGTGACCCGCTCCAAGGTCCGTCGTGAGCGGATGGGGCACATCGAGCTCGCTGCTCCGGTGACCCACATCTGGTACTTCAAGGGTGTTCCGAGCCGGCTGGGCTATCTGCTGGACCTCGCCCCCAAGGACCTCGAGAAGATCATCTACTTCGCCTCGTACGTCGTGACGAGCGTGGACGCCGAGTCGCGTCACCGTGACCTCTCGACGATCGAGAACGAGATCCTCGCCGAGAAGCGGCAGTCCGAGAACAGCCGCGACTCGGAGATCGAGAAGCGGGCCGCCAAGCTCGAGGCCGACCTGGCCGAGCTGGAGGCCGAGGGTGCCAAGGCGGACGTCCGGCGCAAGGTCAAGGAGGGCGGAGAGCGCGAGATGCGCCAGATCCGCGACCGGGCCCAGCGCGAGATCGACCGCCTGGACGAGGTGCTGGACACCTTCCGCAAGCTGGAGCCGAAGCAGTTGGTCACCGACGAGCTGCTCTACCGCGAGCTGCGTGACCGGTTCGGTGAGTACTTCACCGGCTCGATGGGTGCCGAGGCCATCAAGGCGCTGGTCCAGAACATGGACCTCGATGCCGAGGCCGAGAGCCTGCGCGAGACCATCCGGTCCGGCAAGGGCCAGCGGAAGATCCGGGCGCTCAAGCGGCTCAAGGTCGTCGCGGCGTTCCTGAACACCCGCAACTCGCCGCTCGGCATGGTGCTGGACTGCGTTCCGGTCATCCCGCCGGACCTGCGCCCGATGGTGCAGCTCGACGGTGGCCGGTTCGCGACCTCGGACCTCAACGACCTGTACCGCCGCGTGATCAACCGGAACAACCGCCTCAAGCGACTGATCGACCTCGGCGCGCCCGAGATCATCGTGAACAACGAGAAGCGGATGCTCCAGGAGGCCGTCGACGCGCTGTTCGACAACGGCCGTCGTGGCCGGCCGGTCACCGGTCCGGGTAACCGCCCGCTCAAGTCGCTGTCCGACATGCTCAAGGGCAAGCAGGGCCGGTTCCGCCAGAACCTGCTGGGCAAGCGCGTCGACTACTCCGGCCGTTCGGTCATCGTGGTCGGCCCGAAGCTCAAGCTGCACCAGTGCGGTCTGCCCAAGCAGATGGCCCTGGAGCTGTTCAAGCCGTTCGTCATGAAGCGGCTGGTGGACCTCAACCACGCACAGAACATCAAGTCCGCCAAGCGGATGGTCGAGCGTCAGCGCCCGGTCGTGTGGGACGTGCTGGAAGAGGTCATCGGCGAGCACCCGGTGCTGCTCAACCGGGCGCCCACCCTGCACCGTCTGGGCATCCAGGCGTTCGAGCCGCAGCTGGTCGAGGGCAAGGCCATCCAGATCCACCCGCTGGTCTGCACCGCGTTCAACGCCGACTTCGACGGTGACCAGATGGCGGTGCACGTGCCGCTGTCCGCCGAGGCCCAGGCCGAGGCGCGGATCCTGATGCTGTCGTCGAACAACATCCTCAAGCCGGCCGACGGCAAGCCGGTCACCATGCCCACCCAGGACATGGTCATCGGCCTGTACCACCTCACCCACCTCACCGCCGGTGAGAAGGGCGAGGGCCGGGCGTTCAGCTCGGACGCCGAGGCGCGGATGGCGTTCGACAACGGCGAGCTGCACCTCCAGGCGCCGGTGAAGATCCGCCTGCGCGACGTGATCGGTGTCGACAACGGCGCCGGCGCCGAGGCGTGGACCGCCCCGGAGGGCTGGGTCGAGGGTGAGCCGCTGACCGTGGAGACCACCCTCGGTCGGGTGCTGTTCAACGAGACGCTGCCGCAGGGCTACCGCTTCGTGAACTACGAGATCCGCAAGGGTCAGCTCTCCGCGATCGTCAACGACCTCGCCGAGCGCTTCCCCAAGGTGGCGCTGGCCGCCACCCTGGACGGGCTCAAGGAGGCCGGTTTCCACTGGGCCACCTGGTCCGGCGTGACGATCGGCATGGAGGACGTCATCGCTCCGCCGCGTAAGGCGGAGATCCTGGCGAAGTACGAGAAGGAAGCCGACCGGATCGACAAGCAGTACCAGCGTGGTCTGATGACCGCCGAGGAGCGTCGCGGCGAACTCATCGAGATCTGGACCAAGGCGACCAACGAGGTCGCCAAGGAGATGGACACCGCGCTGCCGCAGGAGAACCCACTGTGGAAGATGATCAACTCGGGTGCTCGCGGTAACCTGCTCCAGCTCCGGCAGATCGCGGCGATCCGTGGTCTGGTGGCCAACCCGAAGGGCGAGATCATCCCGCGGCCGATCAAGGCCAGCTACCGGGAGGGTCTGTCCGTGCTGGAGTACTTCATCTCCACGCACGGTGCCCGTAAGGGTCTCGCCGACACCGCCCTGCGGACCGCCGACTCGGGTTACCTGACCCGTCGTCTGGTGGACGTCTCCCAGGACGTGATCATCCGCGAGGAGGACTGCGGCACCGACCGGGCTATCCCGATGCAGATCGGCGAGAAGCTGGACGGCAAGCTGGTCGTCCACGCCCACGCCGAGACCAGCGTGCACGCCCGTACCTTGGCCGACGACATCAAGGGGCCGGACGGCACCGTGGTGGCCGAGCGCGGCCAGGACATCAACTCCATCGGGGTCGACAAGATCGTCGCCGCTGGTGTGGAGACGGTCCGGGTGCGTAGCGTGCTCACCTGCGAGTCGAAGCTGGGCGTGTGTGCGGCCTGCTACGGCCGCTCGCTGCCGACCGGCAAGTCGGTCGACATCGGTGAGGCCGTCGGCATCATCGCCGCCCAGTCCATCGGTGAGCCGGGCACGCAGCTGACGATGCGTACCTTCCACACCGGTGGTGTCGCGGGTGAGGACATCACCCAGGGTCTGCCGCGTGTGCAGGAAATCTTCGAGGCTCGGGTCCCGAAGGGTAAGGCGCCCATCGCCGACACCCCCGGCCGGATCCGGATCGAGGACGGCGAGCGCTCGCGCAAGATCATCGTGGTGCCGGACGACGGCAGCGAAGAGATCGTCTACGACAAGATCTCGAAGCGCGTCAAGCTCCGGACCCACGACGGCGGTCACGTCGCGGTCGGCGAGAAGTTGACCGAGGGCACCATCGACCCGCACGAGCTTCTGCGGATCATGGGTCCGCGGGCGGTCCAGGTCCACCTGACCAGTGAGGTCCAGGAGGTCTACCGCTCGCAGGGTGTGCTCATCCACGACAAGCACATCGAGATCATCATCCGCCAGATGCTCAAGCGGGTGACGGTCATCGACTCCGGCTCGACCGAGTTCCTGCCGGGTGTGCTCGTCGACCGGGCGCTGTTCGAGTCGGAGAACCGCCGGCTCGTGTCGGAGGGTGGCGAGCCCGCCGCCGGACGTCCGGTGCTGATGGGTATCACCAAGGCCTCGCTGGCCACCGACTCCTGGCTCTCCGCGGCCTCCTTCCAGGAGACCACCCGGGTGCTGACCGACGCTGCGATCAACTCGCGCAGCGACTCGCTGGTCGGCCTCAAGGAGAACGTGATCATCGGTAAGCTCATCCCGGCCGGTACGGGCATCAGCAAGTACCGCAACGTCCGGGTCGAGCCGACCGAGGAGGCCAAGGCCAAGGTCTACTCGATGACCGGTTACCCGGAGACCGACTACGGGTTCGGGCCGGCAAGTGGGCAGGCAGTGCCGCTGGACGACTTCGACTTCGGGTCGTACCGCTAAGCACCGACACCGACGAGGCCCCCGGCAGCCGCCGGGGGCCTCGTCGTGTGTCCGGACCGCCCTGCCGGCGGACCGGGTTGGGCATGATGGAGGCATGACGACCGCATCCGGGCAGGTGTCCGTCGCCTCTTCGGGCCTGCGCCACCCGCTCGACCCGGATCCGGCCCGTGCCACGAAGGCGCGGGCGGTCTTCGCGCTGGGGCTGCTCGGCATGCTGACCGGCCTGTTCATCGGCGGGGTGGTGCCGGCGACGGTGGCGCTCCAGTTGGCCCGGCAGGCCCGGCGGGAGGCGTACGCCTCGGGGGGTTTTCTGACCGGAGGCGTCTGGCTGCGGCGGGGGGAGCGGCTGGCCTGGGCCGGTCTCGTGCTGGTCGCGGTCAGCGTGGTCGTCCTCGTGGTGATCGGCGTGGTCCGGCTGGCCGGCGCGCCGTGGGGCCATGACTACCCGGCGAACATGGACTGACCGTCCGGCGACCGCGCCCGGCGCGGACGGCGCCGCCTCCGGCGGTAGCCTGGCCGGTGTCCGCCGCGCGCGCTGGCGGCCCTGTCGACAGGAGGATTTCGTGACGGAACCGGCGCGGCCCCCGGCGGACGAAGCAGCCGGGCATCCTGGCGTGCCGGCTCCGGGCGCGGCTTCCTCTACGCCGGCTCCGAACGCGCCGGCTTCGGACGCGACTCTCTCTGCGTCGGCTTCGGACGTGCCGTCGTCCGTGCCAGCTTCGGACGCGGCGTCCTCGGGGTCGGTTTCGGACTCGGACTCCTCCGCGCCGGCTTCCTCGGCCGGGAGTGCGTGGGCGCAACCCGAAGCGGGCGGGCAGCCGGCCCCGAGCGTCGGCGGCCCCGACCCGGGTACGCCGCCGTCGGGCTGGGGGCCGCCGCCCTCGCCGGCATGGGGTCCGCCCACCGCCCAGTGGGGCGGGGTCTTTCCGCCCGGCTACGGGCAGCCCCATCCGGCCCCTGGAACGCCGCCGCCGTACGGCTGGGCCCAGCCACCGACGGGACCTGCCGTGCCGTACGGCTGGGGCCCGCCGTGGTCGGGGCCCGGTGCGCCCGCTGGGTGGGGGCACCCGTCGTCGGGACCTGCCGTGCCGTACGGCTGGGGCCCGCCGTCGTCCGGGCCTGGCACGTCCGGCGCCTGGGGGCAGCCGGCGTCGGGGCAGTTCCCGGGCTGGGGTACGGCTGCGGCCCGGCCGGTGCCGCCGCCCACCGACGATCAGCGGCGGCCGCCGAAGCGGGTGGAATCGGTGCCGGGCACCCCGTTCGGCGTGGTGCACCTGGACGTGCCGCCGGTCACCGCCGGGTTGGCGACCGGGTCGCTGGTGGCCGGCATCGCGTCGATCCTGGTCTCGCTGCTGGTGATCTGCGTCGGTGTGGCCTTCGGGGCCGATGGTGGTGTGTGGGTCTCCGGTGCCTGCACGGTGCTGGGGGTGCTGGCGGGGGTGGCGGCGGTCGTCACGGGCCTGCTCGGTCAGCGGCAGATCCGTCGACCGGCTGCGCCGTCGGCGGTGCGGTTCACCGGCCGGGGGCTGGCGGTGGCCGGCGTGAGCTGTGGCGCGGCGGGTGCGCTGCTCAGCCTGTTGGGTCTGGGACTGGGGTTGCTGATCAGCCTGACGTGACTCCGGGCTGCCGGGCCGCACCCATGGCGCGGGTGGTGCGCCGGGTGCTGGGTGCCCTGCCCGGGGGCGACGGGTGCTTCGGCGGGGAAGCCGGTACACTTGTATCCGTAGGTGCCCATTGAGGGCGACGGGGCGGGACGAGATCCGGCCGGCGAGCGTGAGACGTTCGCCGACCCATTCCGTTTTGACCTGGGCGGCTGTGATAGGTACTCTTTCCCCTTGTGCCCGGGCGTGCCCGGGCAACTCGTGCGTGCGCTGGTTCCGGAGTCCGGACGGCGGCACGACAAGCCAAAGATCCGGAGCGGGGCGATCCGCGTGCCGGTGACAGAAACCCGGTACGCCCGCGACAGCGTCCGTACCGGAACCGTGAGTTGGGCGACACGCCCGACCGCGGGTGCCGGGGCCTCCGCAAGGTGACCCTGGCCGGAATGTAGGAGAGCCGGTCATCAGGCTGGCTAACGAGCAGACGGCGCGGCCGCGGAAAGCGGCCGAAGGGAGCGGAGAAACCCGGTGCCCACCATTCAGCAGCTGGTCCGAAAGGGCCGTCAGGCCAAGACGACCAAGACCAAGACTCCTGCGCTCAAGGGGTCTCCCCAGCGGCGCGGCGTGTGCACCCGCGTGTACACCACCACCCCGAAGAAGCCGAACTCGGCGCTGCGCAAGGTCGCTCGTGTCAAGCTCAGCAGCCAGATCGAGGTAACCGCCTACATCCCGGGTGTCGGCCACAACCTGCAGGAGCACTCGATCGTGCTCGTGCGTGGCGGTCGTGTGAAGGACCTCCCCGGCGTGCGTTACAAGATCGTCCGCGGCTCGCTGGACACCCAGGGTGTCCGCAACCGCAAGCAGGCGCGCAGCCGTTACGGCGCGAAGAAGGAGAAGAGCTGACATGCCGCGTAAGGGACCCGCTCCGCGGCGGCCACTGGTCGCTGACCCGGTGTACAACTCGCCGCTGGTCACCCAGCTGGTAAACAAGATCCTGCTGCGCGGCAAGCGCCAGCTCGCCGAGTCGATCGTGTACGCGGCCCTCGAGGGCTGCCGCGAGAAGTCCGGCACCGACCCGGTCGTCACCCTGAAGCGGGCGATGGACAACGTCAAGCCGACCCTCGAGGTGCGTAGCCGTCGTGTCGGTGGCGCCACCTACCAGGTTCCGGTCGAGGTCCGTCCCACCCGGGCGACCACCCTGGGCCTGCGCTGGCTGGTCACCTACTCCCGCGCCCGGCGCGAGAAGACCATGGTCGAGCGGCTGATGAACGAGCTGCTGGACGCGAGCAACGGCCTCGGTGCCGCCGTCAAGCGGCGCGAGGACACGCACAAGATGGCCGAGTCCAACAAGGCCTTCGCGCACTACCGCTGGTAACACCCTGGTTCCGGCGCCCGTGGGGCGCCGGAACCGCCACCAGTTGAGTCGAGACGACGATAAGTAGGGATTGAAGTGGCCGCCGCAGACGCGCTCGCCAACGTACGCAACATCGGCATCATGGCGCACATCGATGCCGGTAAGACCACGACCACCGAGCGAATCCTGTTCTACACCGGCATCACGTACAAGATCGGTGAGGTCCACGAGGGCGCCGCCGTCATGGACTGGATGGAGCAGGAGCAGGAGCGTGGTATCACCATCACCTCCGCTGCCACCAAGTGTGAGTGGAAGGGCCACACGATCCAGATCATCGACACGCCTGGCCACGTCGACTTCACGGTCGAGGTCGAGCGGTCGCTGCGTGTCCTGGATGGTGCGGTCGCGGTCTACGACGGTGTCGCTGGCGTGGAGCCGCAGACGGAGAACGTCTGGCGGCAGGCCGACAAGTACAACGTCCCGCGCATGTGCTTCGTCAACAAGCTCGACCGGACCGGCGCCGACTTCTTCCGCTGCGTGCAGATGATGATCGACCGGCTGAACGCCACCCCGCTGGTGCTCCAGATCCCGATCGGGCTCGAGGGTGACCACATCGGTGTCGTCGACCTGATCGGCATGCGCGCCCTCACCTGGCGCGGGGAGACCCAGAAGGGTGAGGACTACGCGATCGAGGAGATCCCGGCCGAGCTGGCCGACTCCGCGGCCGAGTGGCGCGAGAAGCTGATGGAGACCCTCGCCGACGTCGACGACTCGGTGATGGAGAAGTACCTGGAAGGCGAGGAGGTCTCCGTCGAGGAGATCAAGGCCGCCATCCGGCGGGCCACCATCGCCGGCAAGGCCAACCCGGTGCTCTGCGGCTCGGCGTTCAAGAACAAGGGCGTCCAGCCCATGCTCGACGCCGTGGTCGACTTCCTGCCGTCGCCGCTGGACGTTCCCGCGATCGAGGGTACGGCCACCGACGGTGACACCCCGCTGCTGCGGAAGCCGTCGAACTCGGAGCCGTTCTCCGGTCTGGCCTTCAAGATCCAGACGGACAAGCACCTCGGCAAGCTCACCTACGTGCGCGTCTACTCCGGCACGCTCGACTCCGGTTCCCAGGTGGTCAACTCCACCAAGGACCGGAAGGAGCGGATCGGCAAGATCTACCAGATGCACGCCAACAAGCGTGAGGAGCGTCCGTCGGCGCAGGCCGGCGACATCATCGCGGTGCAGGGTCTCAAGCAGACCACCACCGGCGACACGCTCTCCGACCCGGCGAACCCGGTCATCCTGGAGTCGATGACCTTCCCGGAGCCGGTCATCTCGGTGGCGATCGAGCCGAAGACCAAGTCTGACCAGGAGAAGCTGGGCACTGCCATCCAGCGCCTGGCCGAGGAGGACCCGACCTTCCGCGTCCAGTTGGACGAGGAGACCGGTCAGACGGTCATCTCCGGCATGGGTGAGCTGCACCTGGACATCCTGGTCGACCGGATGCGCCGCGAGTTCAACGTCGAGGCCAACGTCGGCAAGCCGCAGGTGGCGTACCGCGAGACCATCCGCCGCAAGGTGGACAAGGTCGAGTACACCCACAAGAAGCAGACCGGTGGTTCCGGCCAGTACGCCCGCGTGATCGTGAGCGTCGAGCCGCTTCCGCTGGACAACGACTCGCCGACCTACGAGTTCGCCAACGCCGTCAGCGGCGGCCGCATCCCCCGGGAGTTCATCCCCTCGGTGGACGCCGGTGCGCAGGACGCGCTGCAGTACGGCATCCTGGCAGGCTTCCCGCTGGTCGGCGTGAAGCTGACGCTGCTGGACGGCCAGTACCACGAGGTCGACTCGTCGGAAATGGCATTCAAGATCGCCGGCTCGATGGTGATGAAGGACGCGGCCCGCAAGGCCGATCCTGCACTGCTCGAGCCGATGATGGCCGTTGAAGTCACCACTCCCGAGGAGAACATGGGTGACGTCATCGGTGACCTCAACTCCCGCCGCGGCATCATCCAGGCGATGGAGGAGCGCAGCGGCGCCCGCATCGTGAGGGCTCTGGTGCCGTTGTCGGAGATGTTCGGCTACGTCGGCGACCTGCGGTCGAAGACCCAGGGCCGGGCTAGCTACAGCATGCAGTTCGACTCCTACGCCGAGGTTCCGCAGAGCGTCGCCAAGGAGATCATCGCGAAGGCGACGGGCGAGTAACTTCCCCGAGCAGGTGATTCGTGGTCGGTCGCGGGTGGTTTTCCCCGCCCGCGTCCACCACGATCGGATTGCGTGAGACCGGGCCTGTAGGCTTCATCGCCGCAGAACCCACAAAGAGCTCTCCGGCCGTCAGGCCGGAAAGGCTGTCGACAGAGTCCTAAGCGCCGACCGGCGCGCCGGGCGTACGAACCAAGAAGTCCACAGGAGGACACCAGTGGCGAAGGCGAAGTTCGAGCGGACTAAGCCGCACGTCAACATCGGCACCATTGGTCACATCGACCACGGTAAGACGACGCTGACGGCGGCCATCACCAAGGTCCTGCACGACCAGTACCCGGACCTGAACCCCTACACGCCGTTCGACGAGATCGACAAGGCGCCGGAGGAGAAGGCCCGCGGCATCACGATCTCGATCGCGCACGTCGAGTACCAGACCGAGTCGCGGCACTACGCGCACGTGGACTGCCCCGGCCACGCGGACTACATCAAGAACATGATCACCGGTGCCGCGCAGATGGACGGCGCGATCCTGGTGGTCGCGGCGACCGACGGCCCGATGCCGCAGACCCGCGAGCACGTGCTGCTGGCCCGTCAGGTCGGTGTGCCGTACATCGTCGTGGCGCTCAACAAGAGCGACATGGTCGACGACGAGGAGCTCCTGGAGCTCGTCGAGCTCGAGGTCCGTGAGCTGCTCTCCTCGCAGGAGTACCCGGGTGACGACCTGCCGGTCGTCCGGGTTTCGGCGCTGAAGGCCCTCGAGGGTGACCCCGAGTGGACCGGCAAGCTGCTGGACCTGATGACCGCTGTCGACACCTCGATCCCGCAGCCGGAGCGCGAGGTTGACAAGCCGTTCCTGATGCCGGTCGAGGACGTCTTCACGATCACCGGTCGTGGCACCGTCGTGACCGGTCGCGTGGAGCGCGGCGTTCTCCTGCCGAACGAGGATGTTGAGCTCGTCGGTATCAAGGAGAAGAGCTTCAAGACCAAGGTCACCGCGATCGAGATGTTCCGCAAGACCCTGGACGACGCCCGCGCAGGCGAGAACGTCGGCCTGCTGCTGCGTGGCACCAAGCGCGACGAGGTCGAGCGCGGCATGGTCGTTGTGAAGCCGGGCTCGAACACCCCGCACACGGAGTTCGAGGCGACGGTCTACATCCTCTCCAAGGAGGAGGGCGGCCGGCACACCCCGTTCTTCCAGAACTACCGTCCGCAGTTCTACTTCCGGACCACGGACGTCACCGGTGTCGTCACCCTCCCCGAGGGCACCGAGATGGTCATGCCGGGCGACAACACCACCATGTCGGTGAAGCTGATCCAGCCCATCGCCATGGAGGAGAACCTCAAGTTCGCGATCCGCGAGGGTGGCCGCACCGTCGGCGCCGGGTTCGTCACCAAGATCCAGAAGTGACCTGGGTAACCCCGATTAGACCCGCCGCCGGTCGTGCGGCATACTAGTCAGGTTGCGTAACGACAGATCGTCGCCTGTGTTCGGCTTTCGCTGAACCTCCGGGTGGCGGGATAGTCGAGCGTGGGGTGGTTGGCGGCCCAGTCGCCAACCACCCTCGCACGGCGTTCAGGTCGCGGTAATGCGATCGGCGCCTTGACCCACCGCGCGGTCAGCACCGCTCCGAAAACTCGGGGCGGAGCCTGATCCGAGGGCGCGACACGCCCGACCGCGGGGGTCGGCGAAGCGGGTCTGTGCCAGCCGGTACAGGCGCCCGCAACACAGCGGCATCGAGAGAAGGAACAGAAGCCACCATGGCGGGACAGAAGATCCGCATCCGGCTCAAGGCCTATGACCACGAGGTCGTCGACTCCTCGGCTCGGAAGATCGTCGAGACGGTGACGCGCACCGGGGCGCAGGTCGCGGGCCCGGTGCCGCTGCCCACGGAGATCAACCGTTTCTGCGTTATCCGCTCGCCGCACAAGTACAAGGACTCGCGCGAGCACTTCGAGATGCGCACGCACAAGCGGCTGATCGACATCATCGACCCGACCCCGAAGACGGTCGACTCGCTCATGCGCCTCGACCTGCCGGCTGGCGTCGACATCGAGATCAAGCTGTAGGGACCGGACAAATGGACAGGCAAGTCAAGGGGATCCTGGGCGCCAAGCTCGGCATGACCCAGGTCTGGGACAACAACAAGGTTGTTCCCGTGACCGTGGTCGAGGCCGGCCCGTGCGTCATCAGCCAGGTTCGTAGCGCCGAGAAGGACGGTTACTCCGCGGTCCAGCTCGCCTACGGCACGATCGACCCGCGCAAGGTCAAGAAGCCGGTCAGCGGGCACTACGCGAAGGCGGACGTGGCACCGCGCCGGCACATCGTCGAGCTGCGCACCACGGACGCCGGGGAATACTCGCTGGGCCAGGAGGTCACGGTCGAGGAGTTCCCGGTCGGCGTCACGATCGACGTCACCGGCAAGACCAAGGGCAAGGGCTACGCCGGCCCGATGAAGCGGCACGGCTTCCACGGTCTGCGCGCCAGCCACGGTGTCGAGCGCAAGCACCGCTCGCCCGGATCCATCGGCGCCTGCGCCACCCCGGGGCGTGTCTTCAAGGGCACCCGGATGGCCGGCCGCATGGGTGGCGTGCGCTACACCGTGCAGAACCTCACCGTCCAGGCGGTCGACACCGAGAACAACCTGCTGCTCGTCCGGGGTGCCATTCCTGGTCCCAAGGGCGCGCTGGTTCTGGTCCGTACCGCGGCCAAGAGCAAGGTGAAGAAGGGCGGTGCGGCCAAGTGACCACCGTTGACGTGCGCACCGTCGAAGGCAGCACCAGTGGCTCCGTGGAGCTGCCGGCGGACATCTTCGACGTGCAGGCCAACGTCGCGCTGATGCACCAGGTCGTGGTGGCCCAGCTCGCGGCGGCCCGACAGGGCACGCACAAGGCCAAGACCCGCGGCGAGGTCGCCGGTGGCGGCAAGAAGCCGTACAAGCAGAAGGGCACCGGTCGCGCCCGGCAGGGCTCGATCCGCGCGCCGCAGTTCGCCGGCGGTGGCGTGGTGCACGGTCCCGTGCCGCGCGACTACAGCCAGCGGACCCCGAAGAAGATGAAGGCCGCCGCGCTGCGGGGTGCCCTCTCCGACCGGGCCCGCGCCGGGCAGGTACACGTCGTCGAGGCGTTCGTCTCGAGCGAGAAGCCGTCGACCAAGGCCGCTCTGGCCACGCTGGCCAAGCTCACCGAGGCCCGTCGGGTCCTCGTCGTGCTGAGCAGCACCGACGAGCTGAACTGGGTGTCGCTGCGCAACGAGCCGCGGGTGCACCTGATCGAGTCCGGCCAGCTGAACACGTACGACGTGCTGGTGGCCGACGACGTGGTCTTCACGAAGGACGCCCTGGACGAGTTCCTGGGTGTGCCCGCCGAGACCACCGAGGAGGGTGGCAAGTGAGCACGATCGCCGACCCGCGCGACATCATCGTCGCGCCGGTCGTCTCGGAGAAGAGCTACAGCGAGCTGAACCGGAACTGGTACACCTTCCTGGTGCACCCGGACGCGAACAAGACCGAGATCAAGATCGCTATCCAGCAGATCTTCGACGTCCGCGTCCTGACGGTCAACACGCTCAACCGCCAGGGTAAGCGCAAGCGCACCAAGACCGGCTTCGGTCAGCGCAAGGCGACCAAGCGGGCGATCGTGAAGCTGGCTGACGGTGACCGTATCGAGGCCTTCGGCGGCCCGGTCAGCTGAGGGGTGTAGACAATGGCTATCCGTAAGTACAAGCCGACGACGCCGGGCCGTCGTGGCTCCAGCGTCGCCGACTTCGCCGAGATCACCCGGTCCACGCCGGAGAAGTCGCTGCTGGCGCCGCTGCCGAAGAAGGGCGGGCGTAACGCCCACGGCCGGATCACCACGCGGCACCACGGTGGCGGTCACAAGCGGCAGTACCGTCTGATCGACTTCAAGCGGGTCGACAAGGACGGCGTGCCGGCGAAGGTCGCTCACATCGAGTACGACCCGAACCGCACCGCGCGCATCGCGCTGCTGCACTACGCCGACGGCGAGAAGCGGTACATCATCGCGCCGAAGGACATGAAGCAGGGCGACCGCGTCGAGTCCGGTCCGGGCGCCGACATCAAGCCGGGTAACAACCTGCCGCTGCGCAACATCCCGGTGGGTACCACGATCCACAACGTGGAGCTGCGTCCGGGCGGCGGGGCCAAGCTCGCCCGCTCCGCCGGCGTCGGCATCCAGCTGCTCGGCCGCGAGGGCGCGTACGCGACCCTGCGTATGCCGTCCGGCGAGATCCGGCGTGTGGACGTGCGTTGCCGCGCCAGCATCGGCGAGATCGGCAACGCCGACCAGTCGAACATCAACTGGGGTAAGGCCGGCCGTATGCGGTGGAAGGGCAAGCGCCCGACCGTCCGTGGTGTCGCCATGAACCCGGTCGACCACCCGCACGGTGGTGGTGAGGGTAAGACCTCCGGTGGTCGCCACCCGGTCAACCCGCAGGGTAAGCCCGAGGGCCGCACCCGCCGTAAGGGCCAGGCGAGCGACAAGCTGATCGTCCGCCGCCGCTACGCCACGCGTAAGCGCGGCTGAGGGAGATAAGACATGCCTCGCAGCCTGAAGAAGGGCCCGTTCGTCGACGACCACCTGCTCAAGAAGGTGGAAGTGCAGAACGACAAGGGCTCCAAGAACGTGATCAAGACCTGGTCGCGGCGCTCGACGATCATCCCCGAGATGCTCGGGCACACGATCGCCGTGCACGACGGACGCAAGCACGTCCCGGTGTTCGTGACCG
This sequence comes from Micromonospora sp. DT4, assembly GCF_049841675.1. Taxonomy (NCBI): domain Bacteria; kingdom Bacillati; phylum Actinomycetota; class Actinomycetes; order Micromonosporales; family Micromonosporaceae; genus Micromonospora; species Micromonospora sp. DT4. The sequence goes on along the minus strand of NZ_JBNCKT010000008.1, from coordinate 66,871 downwards.
AGGCGATGGTCGGGCACAAGCTCGGCGAGTTCGCGCTGACCCGCACCTTCAAGGGTCACGAGAAGGACGACCGGAAGAGCCGTCGGCGCTGACGCCGCCAGGCATACGGATAGAGGAAACAAGGGGTTACAGCGATGCCAGGAAAGGGCGACGCTCCGGTGCTTCCGGGCGCGCGGGCGGTTGCGCGGCACGTGCGCATCTCGCCGATGAAGGCGCGCCGGGTGGTCAACCTCGTCCGCGGCCTGCCCGCGAAGGAGGCGCTCACGGTGCTGCAGTTCGCGCCGCAGGCTGCGAGCGAGCAGGTGTACAAGGTGCTCGCTAGCGCGATCGCCAACGCGGAGAACAACGAGCGGCTGGACCCCGACGCGCTGCTCGTCAGCGAGGCATTCGTGGACGAGGGCCCGACGATGAAGCGGTTCCAGCCGCGGGCGCAGGGTCGGGCGTACCGGATTCGCAAGCGCACCTGCCACATCACCGTGGCGGTCGAGGCGGTCGCGCCGGCAGCGCCGAGGAAGGCCACGGCCAAGAAGGCCGCCCCGGCCACCGAGGCCGCACCGGCCGAAGCGCAGAGCAAGACGGAGGATGCCGAGTAATGGGTCAGAAGGTTCACCCCACTGGGTTCCGGCTCGGCATCTCGACCGACTGGAAGTCCCGCTGGTTCGCGGACAAGCTCTACAAGGACTACATCGGCGAGGATGTCAAGATCCGCCGCATGATGTCCAAGGGCCTCGAGCGTGCCGGGATTTCCAAGGTCGACATCGAGCGCACCCGCGACCGGGTCCGGGTCGACATCCACACCGCCCGGCCGGGCATCGTCATCGGCCGTAAGGGTGCGGAGGCCGACCGGATCCGCGGTGAGTTGGAGAAGCTCACCGGCAAGCAGGTCCAGCTGAACATCATCGAGGTGAAGAACCCCGAGTCGGACGCTCAGCTCGTCGCGCAGGGCGTGGCCGAGCAGCTGTCCAGCCGGGTCAGCTTCCGTCGGGCGATGCGCAAGGCCATGCAGTCGGCGATGAAGAACCCGGTCTGCAAGGGCATCCGGGTGCAGGTTTCGGGTCGCCTCGGCGGCGCCGAGATGAGCCGGACCGAGTTCTACCGTGAGGGCCGGGTTCCGCTGCACACGCTGCGGGCCAACATCGAGTACGGCTTCTTCGAGGCCCGTACCACGTTCGGTCGGATCGGCGTGAAGGTCTGGATCTACAAGGGCGACGCCGTCCCGGGCCGGGAAGCTCCGGCCGAGGCCGGTCCGTCCCGTCCGCGTCGTGGTGAGCGCGGCGACCGTCCCGAGCGTCCGCGCCGTGGTCGGTCGGGTTCGTCCGGCACCACGGCTGGTGGCACCGAGGCCGGCCGGGCTGCTGCGACCACCATCGCGCAGCAGGCCGAGACGCCGAGCGGCGAGCCGGTCGACAGCGCAGCTGTCGCCGCCACTGCTGCTCCGGCGGAAACGCAGCAGGAGGGCTGACAGATGCTGATGCCGCGCAAGCCCCCGAAGGGCTTCCGCAAGCCGCACCACCCGGACCGCAGTGGCGCGTCCAAGGGTGGTAACCGGGTGGTGTTCGGCGAGTTCGGGATCCAGGCTCTCGAGCCGGCGTACGTGACGAACCGGCAGATCGAGTCGGCACGTATCGCGATGACTCGCCACATCAAGCGTGGTGGCAAGGTCTGGATCACGATCTTCCCGGACCAGGCCCTCACCAAGAAGCCTGCCGAGACCCGGATGGGTTCCGGTAAGGGTTCGCCCGAGTGGTGGGTCGCCAACGTCAAGCCGGGGCGGGTTATCTTCGAGATGTCCTTCCCCAACGAGCAGACCGCGCGAGAGGCCATGCGTCGCGCGATCCACAAGCTCCCGATGAAGTGCCGCATTGTTACGCGCGAAGTGGGTGAATCCTGATGGCAGCGGGCGTTAAGGCGACCGAGCTGCGTGAGCTCTCCGAGGAGGAGCTGGTCACGAAGCTGCGGGAGGCCAAGGCGGAGCTGTTCAACCTCCGCGTGCAGGCCGCAACCGGGCAGCTGGACAACAACCGGCGGTTGCAGGTCATCCGTCGGGAGATCGCCCGGATCTACACGATCATGCGTGAGCGCGAGCTGGGGCTCTCGGCCGCGCCGACTGAGGTGACTGCATCATGACCGAAGAGACTGCCACCGCCGCCGCGCGGTCGCGCCGCAAGGTCCGCGAGGGCCTGGTGATCAGCGACAAGATGGACAAGACCGTCGTTGTCGAGGTCGAGGACCGGGTTCGGCACGCGCTGTACGGCAAGATCATGCGCCGTACGGCAAAGCTGAAGGTGCACGACGAGCAGAACGCCGCTGGCACCGGCGACCGGGTCCTGATCATGGAGACCCGGCCGCTGAGCGCCACCAAGCGTTGGCGGATCGTGGAGATCCTGGAAAAGGCCAAGTAGCGAAGGCTCGAGCTCGCCCGGCGTTGCGTCGGGCGTAGGTTCCGCCAGGCTCCGGCCGCTACGGCGGCCGGAGAACCGGCAGACATAGGAGATAGACGTGATTCAGCAGGAGTCGCGACTGCGCGTCGCCGACAACACGGGTGCTCGGGAGATCCTGTGCATCCGGGTTCTCGGTGGCTCCGGTCGGCGCTACGCGAGCATCGGCGACGTCATCGTGGCCACGGTCAAGGACGCGATCCCGGGTGCCGGTGTGAAGAAGGGCGACGTCGTCAAGGCGGTCGTCGTTCGCACGGCCAAGGAGAAGCGGCGGCCGGACGGCTCGTACATCCGCTTCGACGAGAACGCCGCCGTCATCATCAAGGACGGTGGGGACCCGCGCGGTACCCGCATCTTCGGCCCGGTGGGCCGGGAGCTGCGGGACAAGCGGTTCATGAAGATCATTTCCCTCGCGCCGGAGGTGTTGTGACCGTGAAGGTCAAGAAGGGCGACACGGTCGTCGTCATCGCCGGCAAGGACAAGGGTGCCAAGGGTAAGGTCATCGCGGCCTACCCGCGGCAGGACAAGGTCCTGGTCGAGGGCGTGAACCGGGTCAAGAAGCACACCCGCATCAGCACCACCCAGCGTGGCGCCAAGACCGGCGGCATCGTCACCCAGGAGGCCCCGATCCACGTCTCGAACGTGCAGGTCCTGGACTCCGACGGCAAGCCGACCCGCGTCGGTTACCGGATCGACGACAACGGCCAGAAGGTCCGCATCGCGCGTAGCACCGGTAAGGACCTGTGATGACCACGGCTACCGAAAAGACCATGCCGCGCCTCAAGGAGCGGTACCGCAACGAGATCGTGGCCCAACTGCGTGAGCAGAACAGCTACGGCAACCCCATGCAGGTGCCGCGGCTGGTCAAGATCGTCGTCAACATGGGTGTCGGCGAGGCTGCTCGCGACGCCAAGCTGATCGACGGCGCGGTCCGCGACCTCGCCACGATCACCGGCCAGAAGCCGCAGGTGCGGCGGGCGACCAAGTCCATCGCGCAGTTCAAGCTCCGCGAGGGCATGCCGATCGGCGCGAAGGTGACCCTCCGCGGCGACCGCATGTGGGAGTTCCTGGACCGGCTGCTGTCCATCGCGCTGCCGCGTATCCGCGACTTCCGCGGTCTGGACGGGCGCAAGCTGGACGGGCACGGCAACTACACGTTCGGTCTGACCGAGCAGTCGGTGTTCCACGAGATCGACCAGGACCGGATCGATCGCCAGCGGGGCATGGACATCACGGTGGTCACGACCGCCACGACCGACGACGAGGGCCGGGCGCTGCTCAAGCTCCTGGGCTTCCCGTTCAAGGAGAACTGAGATGGCCAAGAAGGCGCTGATCATCAAGGCGGCCGCGAAGCCGAAGTTCTCGGTTCGCGCGTACACCCGCTGCCAGCGGTGCGGGCGTCCGAAGGCGGTCTACCGCAAGTTCGGGCTCTGCCGGGTCTGCATCCGGGAGATGGCCCACCGCGGTGAGCTGCCGGGTGTGTCCAAGGCTTCCTGGTAAGGGCGACCGCGTCCCGGCTCCGGCCGGGAACTCCTGCACCGATTAGGTATTGCTCTTCGCCGTAGGCCCGGGGCTGATGCCCCGGGAACCCCGGCGAGAAAGGCTGACGAAATCCATGACGATGACCGACCCGATCGCAGACATGCTCACGCGTCTGCGTAACGCCAACCAGGCGTACCACGATCAGGTGAAGATGCCCTACTCCAAGATCAAGGCGAACATCGCCGAGGTCCTGAAGGCCGAGGGTTACATCGCCACCTGGTCGGTCGAGGAGCCCGAGGAGGGCGCCGTCGGCAAGCGACTGGTCGTCGAGCTGAAGTACGGCCAGAACCGGGAGCGGAGCCTGGCCGGCATCAAGCGCGTGTCCAAGCCCGGTCTCCGGGTGTACGCCAAGTCGGACGGGCTCCCGCGGGTGCTCGGTGGGCTGGGCGTGGCGATCATTTCGACGTCCCAGGGGCTGCTGACCGACCGGCAGGCCCGCAAGCGGAGTGTTGGCGGGGAAGTCCTCGCCTTCGTCTGGTAACGGGAGACTGGTAGAAATGTCGCGAATTGGACGCAAGTCGATCCCGGTACCGTCCGGCGTCGACATCACGATCGACGGGCAGACCGTCAAGGTCAAGGGCCCGAAGGGCGAGCTCCAGCACACCATCGCCGAGCCGATCACGATCGAGCGGGCGGAGGACGGGCAGCTGAACGTCAGCCGTCCGAACGACGAGCGCAAGGCCAAGGAACTGCACGGCCTGAGCCGTACCCTGGTCGCCAACATGATCGTCGGCGTGACCGAGGGCTACCGTAAGAGCCTGGAGATCGCCGGCACCGGTTACCGGGTCACCGCCAAGGGTTCGGACCTCGAGTTCGCGCTCGGGTTCTCGCACCCGGTGGTCGTTCCCGCCCCGGCGGGCATCACCTTCACGGTGGAGCGGCCGACGCTGTTCCACGTGGCTGGCATCGACAAGCAGCAGGTCGGTGAGGTCGCCGCCAACATCCGGAAGATCCGTCCGCCGGAGCCCTACAAGGGCAAGGGCGTGAAGTACCAGGGCGAGGTCATCCGCCGCAAGGCTGGAAAGGCAGGTAAGAAGTGAGCGCCACGCTGCTCAAGCGCCGCCGCGGCGTCGCCGCCAAGCGCGCCGTTGGGCGTGCGCGCCGGCACTTCCGCGTCCGCAAGAACGTCAGCGGTACGGCCGAGCGTCCGCGCCTGGTCGTCACCCGTTCGCTGCGGCACATGGTCGCCCAGATCGTCGACGACACCAAGGGCCACACCCTGGCGTCGGCGTCGACCCTGGACGCCTCGCTGCGCGGTACGGAGGGCGACAAGAGCGCCCTCGCCGGCAAGGTGGGCGCCCTGCTCGCCGAGCGGGCCAAGGCCGCCGGCGTCTCCAAGGTCGTCTTCGACCGCGGTGGCAACCGGTACGCGGGGCGAGTCGCCGCGCTTGCCGACGCCGCCCGCGAAGCCGGGCTCGAGTTCTAACAACCCCGTCACGAGAGATAAGGAAGGCTGCTGATGCCAGGTCAACAGCGCCGTGGCGGCGGGTCCGGTGGCAACGAGGGTGGTCGCCGCGACAACCGCCGTGAGGGCGGCCGCGGAAACGCGCCCGTCGAGAAGACCCCGCACCTTGAGCGGGTCGTCGCGATCAACCGCGTCGCCAAGGTCGTGAAGGGTGGTCGTCGCTTCAGCTTCACCGCCCTGGTGATCGTGGGCGACGGCGACGGCACGGTCGGCGTGGGCTACGGAAAGGCCAAGGAGGTGCCCGCGGCGATCGCCAAGGGTGTCGAGGAGGCCAAGAAGCACTTCTTCAAGGTCCCGCGGATCGGTCAGTCGATCCCGCACCCGGTAACGGGTGAGGACGCGGCCGGTGTAGTGCTGCTCAAGCCGGCCTCGGCCGGTACGGGTGTCATCGCCGGTGGTCCGGTGCGTGCCGTGCTGGAGTGCGCCGGGATCCACGACGTGCTCTCCAAGAGCCTTGGCTCGTCCAACCCGATCAACATCGTGCACGCCACCGTGGCGGCCCTGAAGGGGCTTGAGTCCCCCGAGCAGGTCGCGGCGCGTCGTGGTCTGCCGGTGGAGGACGTCGCGCCGGCCGCCATGCTGGCGTCGCGGGCGGGGGTGGCGTCCTGATGGCACGCCTGAAGGTCACCCAGCTCCGCTCCGGTATCGGGACCAAGCAGAACCAGCGTGACTCGCTGCGTTCGCTCGGTCTCAAGCGGATCAACGACGTGGTGGTCAAGGAGGACCGGCCCGAGATCCGCGGCATGATCTTCACGGTCAACCACCTCGTGAAGGTCGAGGAGGTCGAGTAATGACGATCAAGGTGCACCACCTGCGTCCGGCGCCCGGTTCCAAGACCGCGAAGACCCGTGTGGGTCGCGGTGAGGGTTCCAAGGGCAAGACCGCCGGTCGCGGTACGAAGGGCTCCAAGGCCCGCAAGAACATCTCGGCGGCGTTCGAGGGTGGGCAGATGCCCATTCACATGCGCCTGCCGAAGATGAAGGGCTTCAAGAACAGGTTCAAGGTGGTCTTCCAGGTGGTCAACCTGGACCGGCTCGCCGAGCTGTTCCCGAACGGCGGCCAGGTCGGCCCGCTCGAGCTGGTCGAGGCCGGCGCGGTCCGCAAGGGCCAGCCGGTCAAGGTCCTCGGCACCGGGGACCTTGGCGGGGTGGCGCTCCAGGTGTCGGCGCACGCGTTCAGCGCGTCGGCCAAGGAGAAGATCGCTGCCGCCGGTGGCTCCGTCACCGAGCTGTAAGGCGTACGACCTCGGCGCCCGTCCAGTTGTGAGCAACTGGCGGGCGCCTAGGTCTGCCTGGGGCCTATGCACCCGGTAATATCGGAATCGGTTTATGTAGCCGGGCACACCTGCCCGGAGCGGGATAGGGCTGTTAGAGTCCCATCCCAGCTATGGATTCCGGGCACTCGCCCGGGATGCACCCCGACCCGCCAGGGATCACCGGCGGCCCGCCTCGCGCAGGAGGAAGAAGTTGCTGTCCGCCTTTCTCAGTGCGTTCCGTACGCCTGACCTGCGCAAGAAGCTGCTGTTCACAGTAGGCATCATCGCGGTCTACCGGCTGGGTGCCACGCTGCCCAGCCCGGGCGTCTCGTACGGCAACGTCCAGAAGTGCCTCGACTCCATCTCGGGCGATACGACGGGCCCGCTGAATCTGCTCAACCTCTTCTCCGGCGGGGCGCTGCTCCAGCTCTCGGTCTTCGCGCTGGGCATCATGCCCTACATCACCGCGTCGATCATCTTGCAGCTGCTGACCGTCGTGATCCCGCGCCTCGAGCAGCTCCGCAAGGAGGGCCAGGCCGGCCAGGCGAAGATCACGCAGTACACCCGCTACCTGACCCTGGGTCTCGGTGTTCTGCAGGCGTCGGCGTTCGTGGCCCTGGCCCGCTCCGGCCAGCTGTTCCAGAACCGCTGCGACCAGTTCCCGATCATCCCCGAGGGCACCGGCATCCCGGACTGGCTGACGCTGGCCATCCTGGTGATCACCATGACCGCCGGCACCGGCATGGTCATGTGGCTCGGCGAGCTGATCACCGACCGCGGTGTCGGCAACGGCATGTCGGTCCTGATCTTCACCTCGATCGCGGCCCGGCTGCCCGGCGAGGGCTGGCAGATCAAGACCAGCAAGGGCTGGGACAGGTTCGCCCTGGTCATCGCGCTGGTCCTGGTGGTCATCACCGCGGTCACCTTCATCGAGCAGGCGCAGCGCCGGATTCCGGTGCAGTACGCCAAGCGGATGATCGGCCGGCGGATGTACGGCGGCACCTCGACCTACATCCCGCTCAAGGTCAACCAGGCGGGTGTGATCCCGGTCATCTTCGGCTCGTCGCTGCTCTACCTGCCGCAGCTGGCTCTCCAGTTCTTCAACCAGAACGACCCGGGCAAGGTCCAGGCCTGGATCCAGAACAACCTGGTCCGCCCGGACAGCCCGATCTACATCACGGTCTACTTCCTGTTGATCATTTTCTTCACGTACTTCTACGTGTCGATCACGTTCAACCCGACCGAGGTCGCGGACAACATGAAGAAGTACGGCGGGTTCGTGCCGGGCATCCGCCCGGGCAAGCCGACCGCCGACTACCTGGACTTCATCCTCAGCCGGATCACCCTGCCGGGCGCGCTCTACCTGGGCATCATCTCGATCCTGCCGAACTTCTTCTTCATCTGGCTGGACAACCAGCAGTACCAGAACTTCCCGTTCGGTGGCACCGCTGTGCTCATCATGGTCGGCGTCGGTCTGGAGACCGTGAAGCAGATCGAGAGCCAACTGATGCAGCGGAACTACGAAGGGTTCCTGCGGTAGATGAGACTCGTTCTGGTTGGCCCGCCGGGCGCGGGCAAAGGCACGCAGGCCGAGTTCATCGCCGCACACCTCTCGGTGCCGAAGATCTCGACCGGGGACATCTTCCGGTCGAACGTCACCCAGGGCACGCCACTCGGTGTCGAGGCGAAGCGCTACATGGACGCTGGCGAGCTGGTCCCGGACGAGGTCACCATCAACATGGTCCGGGATCGGCTGGCCGAGCCCGATGCCAGCGAGGGCTTTCTGCTCGACGGCTTTCCGCGGACCACTCCACAGGCCGCCGCTCTGGACAAGCTCCTCGCCGACCTGGGCACCGCGCTGGATCTGGTCCTGGAGCTGGTGGTCGACGACGACGAGGTGATCCGGCGGCTCTCCGGCCGGCGTACCTGCCGGGGATGCGGCAAGATCTGGCACGTCGAGTTCGACGCCACCACCCGTCCGGGCATCTGTGACCGGTGCGGCGCCGAGCTGTTCCAGCGCGACGACGACAAGCCGGAGACCATCGCCACCCGCCTGCGGGAGTACAGCGAAAAGACCGCACCCCTGGTCGACTACTACGGCGCTCAGGGCAAGCTGGTCGGGATCGACGCCACGGGCCCCGTGGAGGACGTCACCACCCGGGCCATCGACGCGCTGCGGTCGTACGGCGGCTGAGGTCCCGCCGCGTCGCGGCGGATAGAGTGCGAACAGCGGGGTACGCGAGACGTACCCCGCTGTTTCGGCAACGAAAGGTAACCGCTCCATGCGTCGTCCCCAGCTGGACATCCAGCTGAAGACCCCTGACCAGATCGAGAAGATGCGTGCGGCCGGTCTGGTGGTCGCCGAGGCCCTGCGCCGGATGCGTGAGGCGGTGGCGCCGGGCGTGAGCACCGCCGATCTGGACGCCATCGCCGAGTCGACGATCCGCGAGGCGGGTGCCGTCCCGTCGTTCAAGGGGTACCACGGCTTCCCGGCGTCGATCTGTTCCTCCGTGAACGAGCAGATCGTGCACGCGATCCCCGCGCCGAACCAGGTGCTCGCCGACGGCGATCTCATCTCGATCGACTGCGGTGCGGTGCTGAACGGGTGGCACGGCGATTCCGCGATCACCGTCGGGGTCGGTGACGTCGACCCGGCGCTGCTGAAGATGGCCGAGGTCGCCGAGGACGCCATGTGGGCCGGTATCGCCGCCGCCGCGCGCGGCGCGGCCAGCGGCAAGGGACGACTCACCGACATCTCGCACGCCGTGGAGACCGCGGTCCGCAAGGGCGGCCGGTACGGCATCGTCGACGGCTACGGCGGGCACGGTATCGGCACCGAGATGCACCAGGACCCGCACGTGCTCAACCATGGTCGGCCGGGCAAGGGGCCGCGTCTGGTTCCGGGCATGGCGCTGGCGATCGAGCCGATGATCACCATGGCCTCGCCGCGTACGGTCGAACTGGCCGACGGGTGGACGGTCGTCACCCGGGACGGGTCGGTCGCGGCGCACGTCGAGCATTCGATGGCGCTGCTGCCGGACGGCGTGTGGGTGCTCACCGCGTTCGACGGCGGCCGGGCCCGCCTGGGCGACCTGGTGACCGCCCGCCAGCCCGCAGCCACCAAGACCCCCTGACCCCCTCCCGGCCTCACCTCGCCCCGCTGATCATGAAGTTGATGCGCTGACACGCCGATGAGGCTGGCAACAACTTCATGATCGACGGATGTTCGGGGTAGGGCGGGACTGGCACGACGGTGGCATGCTTGCCGGCATGGACGGGCGCGACGGGATGCGAGCCGCGGACTCGGACCGTGCGGCGGTGGCCGACCGGTTGCGGGTCGCCCTCGACGAGGGCCGACTGGATCTGCGCGAGTACGACGAGCGGTTGCAGCGGGCCTACGCGGCACGCACGTACGCCGACCTGGAGGTCCTGCTCACCGACCTGCCGCCGGTGACGCCGGCGCAGCGGTCGGGCCTGGCGCCGGCCTCCGGGCCGACGGTGAGCCTGCTGGGTGACCAACTCGGCCCGGCGTCCACCAGGGGTGTCACGGCCCGCTGGTTGGCCGAGGTGTGGTTCCCGTACCTGCGGGTGATCGCCATCGTGGTGACCATCTGGGTGGTGACGTCGCTGCTCAGCCAGGAGTTGCTCTACTTCTGGCCGGCCTGGGTGGCGGGGCCGTGGGGCGCGGTGCTGGTGGTGCGTACGGTCTCCGGCGTGGCCGCGAAAGAGCCTCAGCGCCAGGCCATCAAGCGCCAACGCCGCAGAGAGCGCAAGCAGGCCAAACGCGCCATCAAACCAGACGAAGCCCCACCAACCCCCTAACCCCACCCCACTCCAACCCAGTTGATCATGAAGTTATTGCCACGAATGCCGGCGTGTCGTGACAGCAACTTCATGATCAACTGGGTTGGGGGCGGGGCCCTCTGGGTTGCCGCGCCGGGGGTGGGTGGTCGGTTTGGCGGGGGAGTGCAGGCCGGCGTACACTTTCAGATCGGCGCACAGCGTCCACTCCGGCATGCCCACCCTGCGCTTCGGTGGGAGCTGGAGCCGCGGCTGGCGCGGTCTTCTGATTCTGGTCAGATTTCCGTGTAAGACGTTGTGGGTCGCCCGGAGCAATCGACGTCAGGACAGCGGAGGACATGCCGAAAAAAGACGGAGCCATCGAGATCGAGGGTCGGGTCATCGAGCCCCTGCCGAACGCCATGTTCCGGGTGGAGCTCGCGAACGGCCACAAGGTGTTGGCTCACATCAGTGGCAAGATGCGGCAGCACTACATCCGTATCCTGCCGGAGGACCGAGTCGTCGTCGAACTCTCGCCGTACGACCTGACCCGCGGGCGCATCGTCTACCGCTACAAGTAGTCCTGACGGCGACCGGGAAGTCCCGTGTCCGTCTTCGACGTCCGGTCTCGCGCATGGCGCGTTGCCGGGCCAGATGGGAAGTAAGGCAACCGTGAAGGTCAAGCCGAGCGTCAAGAGGATCTGCAACAAGTGCCGGGTAATCCGCCGGCACGGCCGAGTCATGGTCATCTGCACCGACCCGCGCCACAAGCAGCGCCAGGGCTGACTCAGCCCGTCCGGCCGGAACACGGCCGGGTGGCGTTGGTCCGGGTAGATCCTCAGCGACACACACATCACACATGCTCGTCCCAGCCGCGAGCGGTACGCGAGACGTACTTCTGCGCGGCTGACCCCCGGTCGGAGGCCGGGGCCCGCTTGGGCAGCGACCGATCCCGGTCGCCGGCGCTGACAGCGTCGGAAAGACGGGACGGCCGGTAGCGGGGTGGGACGGGTCCACACCTCCGCCACACATCACGAGGAGTACGCCCGCACATGGCACGTCTAGTCGGCGTGGATCTCCCCCGCGAGAAGCGGATGGAGATCGCGCTCACCTACATCTTCGGGGTCGGTCGTACCCGTGCCCTGGAGACGCTCGCCGCCACCGGCATCTCGCCGGACAAGCGCGCTCGGGACCTCACGGACGAGGAGCTCGTACAGCTCCGCGACCACATCGAGGGCAACTACAAGGTTGAAGGCGACCTGCGCCGCGAGGTCGCCGCTGACATCCGCCGCAAGGTCGAGATCGGCTGCTACGCCGGCATCCGGCACCGCCGGGGCCTGCCCGTGCGTGGCCAGCGGACCAAGACCAATGCACGGACCCGCAAGGGCCCGAAGCGGACCGTCGCCGGCAAGAAGAAGCCCGGCAAGAAGTAGATTTTGACCGGAATTCGGGTCGATGTCGGGTCTAGGAAGACCGGACCTCGCGGCCCAGTCCGGACAGTCAACTAGGAGCGCACAGACTTATGCCACCGAAGGCTCGTGCCGGAGCCGCTGTCAAGAAGGTCCGGCGCAAGGAACGCAAGAACGTCGCCCACGGGCAGGCGCACATCAAGAGCACGTTCAACAACACCATCGTGTCCATCACGGACCCGACCGGTGCGGTCATCTCCTGGGCCTCCGCTGGCCAGGTGGGCTTCAAGGGCTCCCGCAAGTCGACTCCGTTCGCCGCGCAGCTGGCCGCCGAGGCCGCCGCGCGTCGCGCCATGGAGCACGGCATGCGCAAGGTCGACGTGTTCGTCAAGGGCCCCGGCTCCGGCCGGGAGACCGCCATCCGTTCGCTGCAGGCCGTGGGCCTCGAGGTCGGGCAGATCGCCGACGTCACCCCGCAGCCGCACAACGGGTGCCGTCCGCCGAAGCGTCGCCGGGTCTGAGAGGTAGAGAGAGATGGCTCGTTACACCGGTGCTGACTGCCGCCGTTGCCGGCGGGAGAAGATGAAGCTGTTCCTCAAGGGCAGCAAGTGCGATGGCCCGAAGTGCCCGTTCGAGTCCCGGCCGTTCCCGCCCGGGCAGCACGGCCGCGGCCGTACCAAGGAGACGGAGTACCTGCTCCAGCTCCGCGAGAAGCAGAAGGCCCGCCGCGTCTACGGCGTGCTGGAGAAGCAGTTCCGTGGCTACTACGAGGAAGCCGTCGGCAAGCAGGCCAAGACCGGTGAGGTCCTCCTGCAGATCCTCGAGTCGCGGCTGGACAACGTCGTTTACCGGGCCGGCTACGCCCACTCGCGGGACATGGCCCGCCAGCTGGTCAAGCACGGTCACTTCACGGTGAACGGCAAGAAGGTCGACATCCCGTCGTACCGCGTCAAGGAGCACGACATCATCGAGGTTCGGGGCAAGAGCAAGGAGCTCACCCCGTTCATCGTCGCGCAGGCTCAGGCCGGCTCGAAGACGGTTCCGGCGTGGCTTGAGGCCATCCCGAGCCAGATGAAGGTGCTCGTGCACTCCCTCCCGGCCCGGCAGGTCATTGACACGCAGGTCCAGGAGCAGCTGATCGTCGAGCTCTACTCCAAGTAGTCCGAGCTCGTTCGGTGGTCCGCCCTTCGGGGCGGGCCACCGGAACAGTTTGTGTCGTGGGCGTCAAATAGCGGGCGTCCCGGAAGAGAAGAGAAAAGATGCTCATCAGCCAGCGACCCTCCCTCTCCGAGGAGTCGATCAACGAGACCCGGTCGCGGTTCGCCATCGAGCCGCTCGAGCCGGGCTTCGGCTACACCCTGGGCAACTCGCTGCGGCGCACGCTGCTGTCGTCGATCCCGGGTGCGGCGGTCACCTCGATCAAGATCGACGGCGTGCTGCACGAGTTCACCACGATCCCCGGTGTCAAGGAGGACGTGGTCGAGCTCGTCATGAACATCAAGGAGCTGTGCGTCAGCTCCGAGCACGACGAGCCGGTCAGCATGTACCTGCGCAAGCAGGGCCCGGGCGACGTGACGGCGGGCGACATCCAGCCCCCGGCCGGCGTCTCGGTGCACAACCCGGACCTCAAGCTCGCGACCCTGAACGGCAAGGGCCGGCTCGACATGGAGCTGACCGTCGAGCGGGGCCGGGGCTACGTGACGGCTGCCCAGAACAAGCAGTCCGGCGCCGAGATCGGCCGCATCCCGGTGGACTCGATCTACTCGCCGGTGCTGAAGGTGACCTACCGCGTCGAGGCGACCCGCGTCGAGCAGCGCACCGACTTCGACCGGCTCATCATCGACGTCGAGACCAAGCCGTCGATGGGTCCGCGTACCGCGCTGGCCTCCGCCGGTTCGACGCTGGTGGAGCTGTTCGGGCTGGCCCGTGAGCTGGACGAGACGGCCGAGGGCATCGACATCGGGCCGTCCCCGCAGGACGCCCAGCTGGCGGCGGACCTCGCTCTGCCGATCGAGGAGCTGGACCTGACCGTCCGCTCCTACAACTGCCTCAAGCGCGAGGGCATCAACTCCGTTGGTGAGCTCATCGGGCGTACCGAGGCCGACCTCCTCGACATCCGCAACTTCGGTCAGAAGTCGATCGACGAGGTCAAGATGAAGCTCGCCGGGATGGGTCTCGGGCTGAAGGACTCGGCTCCGAACTTCGACCCGGCGCATGTCGTGGACACCTTCGGCGAGGCCGACTACGACACCGACGACTACCGCGAGACCGAGCAGCTCTAGTCCGCGCTGCCGCCACAACTGAGGAGCACCAAAAATGCCCACGCCCACCAAGGGCCCCCGCCTCGGCGGCAGCCCCTCGCACGAGCGGCTGATGCTCGCCAACCTGGCCACCGCGCTGTTCCAGCACGGCAAGATCCAGACCACCGAGACGAAGGCCCGGCGGCTGCGTCCGCTGGCCGAGCAGCTCATCACCAAGGCCAAGCGCGGCGACCTCGCCTCGCGGCGTCGGGTGCTGGGTGTCGTCAAGGACAAGGACGTGGTCTACGCCCTGTTCGACCAGATCGCGCCCCGGTACTCCAACCGCCCCGGCGGTTACACCCGGATCGTGAAGACCGGTCCGCGCAAGGGTGACAACGCGTCGATGGCCATCATCGAGCTGGTGGAGGAGCTTCAGGTCGCCGAGCCGAAGGCGAACAAGAAGACCGCCGCCCGCAAGGCCGCGCAGCAGGACAAGGTCGAGGCGCTCGCCCCGGCCGAGGAGGCTCCGAAGTCGACCGACGTCGACCAGGACTCCGAGGCGCCGGTGTCGGTCTCCGGTGACACCGCCGAGGCGCGCGCTGACAGCGACCTCGCCACCGAGGAGAAGAAGGCCTGACCTCGGGCATCAGTGCGGGCCCGGCACCCCTTTCGGGGTGTCGGGCCCGACCCGTAACAGGAGGTACGAGGTGGACGAGCGGATTCGGCTGCGGCTGGACGTCTCGTACGACGGCGCGGGTTTCTCCGGCTGGGCGCCCCAGCCGACGCGGCGGACCGTCGCCGGGGTGCTCGTCGAGACCCTGGATCTGGTCCTGGGAGCGGGCACCGCGACCGGTCTGACCGTCGCGGGTCGGACCGATGCCGGGGTGCACGCCTCCGGTCAGGTCTGCCACCTGGACCTGCCCGTCGAGGTGTGGCGGGAGCACGAGGGGCGGCTGCTGCGCCGGCTGGCGCGGCTGCTCCCCACCGACGTGCGGGTACGGGCGATGACCGAGGTGCCCGCCGACTTCGACGCCCGCTTCTCGGCCACCTTCCGACGCTACGAGTACCGGGTGACCGACGCCCCGTACGGCGCGGAGCCGCTGCGCCGGCACGAGGTGTTGGCCTGGCCGCGCGCGCTGGACCTGGCCGCCCTGAACACCGCGGCCGAGGGTCTGGTGGGCGAGCACGACTTCGCCGCGTACTGCCGGCGCAAGGAGAACGCGACGACGCTGCGCGAGGTGACCCGACTGGACTGGCGGCGTGACCCGGACGGCGTCCTGGTCGCCACCGTGCAGGCCGACGCGTTCTGCCAGGCGATGGTGCGCAGCCTCGTGGGGGCGATGCTCGCGGCCGGCGACGGTCGCCGGCCGGTGCGGTGGCCGGGCAGTCTGCTCCACCGGCAGGAGCGTTCCAGCGAGGTGACGGTGGCTCCGGCGCACGGGTTGACGCTGGTGGCGGTCGGCTATCCGGACGACCCGGCCGAGTACGCCCGCCGCGCCGACCTGACGCGCCGCCTGCGCGTGCCAGTCGAGGGCTGACGCCTGTCGCGTCCGACGGATGCCGCCGCCGACCGAATCGGCCGACGACCCGCTGCGGGCCGCCATCACCCCGGCGCCGCCCACGCCGCGTCGTTCGATCGGAGACCGACGGCGGCGGGGACGCATCACGGTCCGGGCCGCAGAGCGGGTACGACGACGGGTGTGCCACCTTCTCGGCGGCACACCCGTCGGACGCGTCGGGGGCCGGGTCAGTCGCCGGGCGACTCGCCGTCCTCGCTGCCGCTCTGGCTGCCGCTGCCCCCAGTGGGTGCTGCCGTCGGCTGCTCGGCCGTGCCGGTGTCGGCTCGCCGTTGCAGGACGCCCCGGCTGAGGTGCACCTCGATCATGTCGAACAGGACGTCCCGGATCTTGGTGTCGCCGGACTTGACCGCGGTGCCGTCGGCGCGGACCACCAGCGCGTACGCCAGGTAGTGGCCCCGCACCTGCCAGCCGACCCGTGCTGGGGCGCTGGTCAGCACGTCGGTGTCGTCGCCGGCGGTGAGACCACGGAACCGACCCTGCCGGTCATCGAGGAGCTGCCGGATACGGTCCCGGGCCCGCTCGGCGCTGACCTTGTCGGTGAGGTTGAACAGCCCGGTGGTGACCAGGTGGTCGCCGCCGGGGGCCCGCAACGTCGCCCGGACGACCTGGTTGCAGCCGAGCAGGACCAGCAGATCCGCTACCTCGTCGGTGGCCGCGACGGCACAACTGCCGCTGGACTGGGTCTTGAGCACCTGGTAGGCGGCTTGACCGTCGGCTAGCTTCAGTTCCTTGCCGGGAAAGAGTTCCTTCGCGGTGAGCGGCGCCTGGTCGGTGAGCCGCGAGTTCAGATCCTGCCGCTGGGCGGGAGCGGAGGCGGCGGCGTTCGGCTGGTACGTCGGGGTGGGCTGAGGGTCCGGGGTGCGATCCACCAGGAGAGCGGCGGCGCCCAGACCGCAGAGCGCGAGCAGGACGAGGACGGCCGCGCCGCCGACCAGCACCTGCCAGAGCCGCCCACCGCCGCGCTGCGCGGGCGGCTCCACCGGCTGGGCCGAGGTGTAGACCTGGCTGCGGGGGGCCGCGACCGGTGCGCTGATGCGGGCGACCGGCGGTGGTTGGGTCGACGGCAGCACCAACTGGTTGGGTCGGGGCAGCGACGGCGCGGGGAACCGCGACGGTGAGGGGCCGGCCGGCGGAGGCGTACCTGCGCCGAGCACGTCCAGGTCGGACCCGGGCTCGGGGTCCTCGAATGCGTCCTCTTCGGACTCGTACCGATACACCATGTCGCCCAGAGTAGGAGCGATTGTCCCTTTAGGGGGTAATTTTGGGCAAATGTAGATGTGGGCGGTGTCGTGACCCGGCTGAGCCGGTGCGAGAATTGCCGGCGTGACCGGCGACCACTACTTCACCGCGCAGCCCGCCAGCGACGCACCGGCGCGCGAGGTCGAATTCTCCATCACCAACCGCGACTACCGGCTCGTCTCGGCCGGCGGTGTCTTCTCCGCCAGCCGTCTCGACCCCGGCACCGCCGTACTCCTGCGCAAGGCCGACCTGCCCGCCGCCGACACCACCGGTGACCTGCTCGACCTCGGCTGCGGGTTCGGCCCCATCGCGTGCGTCCTGGCCGACGTGGCCCCGGCGAGCACCGTCTGGGCGGTCGACGTCAACGCCCGCGCCCGCGACCTCACCACCGCCAACGCGGCGAGAATCGGTGCCGGCGACCGGGTCCGGGCGAGCGCGCCGGACGACGTACCGGCGGACCTGACGTTCGCCGAGCTTTGGTCCAACCCGCCCATCCGCATCGGAAAGGACGAGCTGCACGAGCTGCTGCTGCGCTGGCTGCCCCGACTCGCCCCGGACGGCGTGGCGTGGCTGGTCGTCGCCCGGCACCTCGGCGGCGACTCTCTCCAGCGCTGGCTTACCGACCAGGGCTGGCAGGTCGAGCGGCACGCCAGCCAGAAGGGCTTCCGGGTGCTGCGGGTCACCCGGTAATCGGATACCTGCCGGTCATCGCCCGGTGCTCCATAGCCTCATACCGCCAACCAGGCATATAAACCTTCTGTGCCGCACCACCTTGCATCCGAAACCAGGTTGATACCGTCCGCATGTCCCGAGCTCATCAGGACCTGGGTGCCTTCCGGCGAGTACCTTGGGCGCACAGCCCTGCTGGCTGCCGAGGTCTGCGTCGCTGAGCGGGTGCCCGGACTGCACATGGTCCATTTAGCCGCAGACATGTTCGGCTCCGCGGCGGTAGCGGCCACGCTGCTGGCGCAGCCGCCCGCTGTGGTTGCACGGATGGTGGAGTGTCCGTCGTCCTCGGTCGCCACCGGTCTCAATCTGGCCGCGGCGATCGCCCGTGCTGACACCCTGCGTCTGCCGGTGCGCATGCCCGCCAATACTTTCGTGGGGAACAACAGAACCCTGCCGATCGACCGTCGGGGACAAATTGTCGTCCGGGGCGCCGCCGACTTCGTCCTGGTGCTGCCGGCCCGTCATCTCGTCGTCGAGCGCGCGACAGCCCACGGTGCGGAAGTGACCATCGCCAGCCCTGCGACGGCTCGCCCGACCTGGTCGGCGGGTGATCTGTTCGAGGCGGGCCTTTCTCTGCTGACCTTCGAGGCCGGCACCGACAGGATGGACGTTCGGACGGCACCGGGCATCAAGGCCCCAGTCGATAGACCCGGCCACGCCAACAGTGGAGTAGCCGGGCTACTGCGCGAACTCGACGAAGTGCCCGCCGGGGCGTCCGTTCTGTTGCGGGTCGCCACGAGCGGCGATGCGGCCGGCTCCGTGTCTCTGGAAATCCGGCCGGCTGGCGGGAACACTCCCGCGCTGGACAAGCGACGCACACCGGCCCTGGCCGGCGGCCGTCGGTCGGCCGGTGCCGTCGAGGCATCAGGCGTTCCGGGTGGGCGGCATTCACTGCGCGAGGTGTACCGCCGTGTCGAGGATGCCCGTTCCGCAGCGGCCAGTGCGGCCGGATGGCTGAGACAGTGGGCCGTTCAGGCCGGCCACCCACAACTCGAGATCTCCGCTGCGCGATTCCAGGAGACCCACAGGATTTTTCCGGTAGAGCCCTCGCGAGAGCGACCTGCCTACTTCGCCGGGCTCACGATGCATGACCTCGAGGCGGCTCGGGACGCTGTCCTCAGCGCAGCGCGGAGTGTTCAGAAGCACCTGCGCGAAGAGGCTGGCGCCCTTGCGGGTTCGCTCGAGGACCTCCAGCAGTACACGTCCGGAAGGATTGCGCGCAGTGCGTCCGCCAGGAGCGAGCTGAAGGCGCTGGCATACCGCTATCTGAAAGCGAAGCGGAACCAGACGATCGAAGCGGTCCTGGGGTATTACGAGGCCACCGATCGATCGCGGCGCGGTTCGCAGACCCGAGCTGAGGTCAGTGCGCTGAACACGAGCCTCGGGCCGCAGAGCGCGGCCAGCGCGCTGAAGCAGGCTGTGGGGGCCGTCCGATCAGCCCTGGACGCGCGGCGCGGCCGGCTGGCAGCAATCGCTGGCAGCTTGGAGCCGCACATCACGCAGATTGCGGACGGTAGGGGGGCCGAGCGTGAATGGCTGCGAGTCGCGCTCCCGCTTGCCAGCGAAGTGATCGGCCAGGTGAACCGAATGTTGCCCTACGGCCCGGCCAACAACAGCGTAATCATCGATCGATACCAGAATCGCCTCTGCCAGTTGGTTGTCGAGGGAATTAGGAACCCGGTATATCGAAAAGATCCAAATTCGATTGGTGTGTTCGGAGTGCGACCATGGCGAGGCATTCGGGGGTCGGTCGCGGCGATGGCTTGGCTGGCCGCCTTTTTTCGCACCGGATTCTGTGACGAATACGCAGCATTAACATGCGCCACTTTATGGGACAGGCCGGATTGTCTGGGTGTGCCGATCACTTGTGTCATGGCCAACGACGACACCGGGCGAATACACGTGTTTACTTTGCTCGGACCGCTGGGTCATCCGAGCAGTGTGGTGGTCGATCCCTGGCCGCTCGTGCCCGCCGCGGTGACGTTGGACCGCTACATGATCCGCCTAGACGCGGTGGTTGCGGCCCACACCCTGGTACCTGATGGGTCCAACATGCGCGCGCTCGGCCGGGCGCAGATCCGGCTCGACCGGCTGCCGGCGTCCCCTCCCGTGGTGCAAGAGGTCCCCCTGTGGAGGCGCGCATCCAGCGTCGTGGGCGTCGACCATCCGGGTATCTGGCATACGCTCCATCCTTACCGTACAGATGGCGATCGGATTGGCTCCACAACGACGCTTCTGCCCTCGTCGGTCGACTCGGGCGAGCACTCGAAGGGCGCCGACTCGGCGTTGGCCCCGCGACACCCAGAGCGGATCGGCCGGCTGGCTGTCCCCATCGCCGGGCCGGAGCTCGCCGGTGCGGAGGTCGACGCCGGCGAGCTGATTGCACCCCCGACATGGTCGCTGCGGTTGACGCAGGAGGTCACCGAGCACGTCAACGTGTACGAAATCTCGCGGGGCGGGAGGGGTGCACCGCAGAGGTTCTTGGATCAACTGGTTGCAGCCGCCGATGGGGGGCATCCAGTGGTCCTGCTCGGCACTCCAGCGCGCCACGAAGGGGTGGATGCCGACGGTGTCAATTTGTTGAACGACCTGCTCGAACAATTCGCGCAACGCGGCCAACTGCCGGTTGTGGTGAGCCGCGAAATCATGGTCGCCGCCTTGCTTCCGGTCGCAAGGAGGTACGGTGCCGCCATTCTTTACCCGGACTCGGAGAGGCCCGGCCACAGTGTCGCACGACTTGACAACCGTTGGAAGGTTGCTGCCCCCCGGCAGGACCGGACGGTCGTCACCTCCAGCGACAGTTGGGATCGGATCACCGCCGCTGTGCTGAGTGCCGCGCGCCAACTGGCCCGACCCACCGACGCGGTTTCCCGTATCGACGATGCTCTCGGTGAAATGATCTGGGCGAGCAGCCTGCAGACCAGCCGCGAGGCCCTTTACCGGCTACAGCGACGCTGGTCACCGCAGAAGATCAAGCGAAACTTGCCCCGAGTTGAGCAGATGATCCAACGGGTGCCGCACTCGCAATCATTGAAGATTATTGCGCCAGTGGTGGAATTTGCTGAGGCGGGCCATTCGGACCTCGTGTTCGACTACGCTGCCGTCGAGGAGGCGGACCGCCCCGCGATCCTGCTGGCAACAGTAGCCCGGTTGGAACAGTTTGCCCGGGAGTCCCCAGTGCTGCTGAACGGCGGCCTCACCACCGCCAACTTGGCATCAATGGTCGGTGCGGTCGGGGGTAGCTCGGACACCGTGGCCGTGACACGGTCCCTCCTTGAGGTGATGGACGACATCAAGAATGGCGGGTTGGGGAAGGCCCGAAGCTTTGTCGATGAGAACGCCGGCAGGCTTGACGGTGGGCAGAAGGTGCAGTTGGTCAATGCTATTGGCGAACTGGAGGCCGCGATGCCCGAGCGCGTTTCGCAACTTCAGATCCTGGCCGCAAGCGTTTTCGACTGCGCGCCGAAGCGGCCGGCCCGGTGAGGTTGTGGTGGAAACGAAGGGTTCCGTTGCGGGCCAAGGGTCTGCGGTTCTGCCGGGGACGACCATTTAGTCACGAGCGTCACCCCACCGGTAGGTGGTAATTGGATACCCCCGGGCACGGGTTTCGGGCAGTATCCCGGCGTGGGATACGTGGACGTGGCAGCGGTCGGGCACAGCCTGCCGGACGGTCGGGAACTCTTCGCCGACGTGTCGTTCCGGGTCGGTGAGGGCGCCAAGGTCGCCCTGGTCGGGCCGAACGGCGCGGGCAAGACGACGCTGCTGAGGATGGTCGCCGGTGACCTGCCGATACGCACGGGCGGCGTCGCGCGCGCCGGCGGGCTGGGCGTGATGCGGCAGTTCATCGGCATGATCGGCGACGAGACGACGCTGCACGACCTCGCCCTGTCGCTGGCCCCGCCGGCGCTGCGCGACGCCGGCCGCCGGCTCGGCGAGACCGAGGCGGCCATGCGGGCGGCCGAGGCCCACGGCAAGGTCAGCAACGCCGCGGGCAAGGCGCAGTTGGCGTACGCCGAAGCGCTGGGCGCCTGGGGCGAGGCCGGCGGGTACGACGCCGAGGTGCTGTTCGACACCGTCGCGACCATCGTGCTCGACCAGCCCTGGGACGCCGTACGGGATCGGCCGGTGCGGACGCTCTCGGGCGGGCAGCAGAAACGGTTCGCCCTGGAGTTGCTGCTGCGCGGCCCGGACGAGGTGCTGCTGCTCGACGAGCCGGACAACTTCCTCGACGTGCCCGGCAAACGGTGGCTGGAGGCGCGGCTGCGCGAGTCGACGAAATCGGTGCTCTACGTCTCACACGACCGCGAGTTGCTGGCCCAGACCGCCGACCGGGTGGTGGCCGTCGAGGGCGGCAGCGCCTGGGTGCACCCCGGTGGCTTCGCCAGTTGGTACGAGGCGCGGGTCGCCCGGCACGCCCGCCTCGACGAGCTGCGCCGACGTTGGGACGAGGAGCACCAGAAGCTGCGCGAGCTGATGCTGATGTACAAGCAGAAAGCCGCGTACAACGACGGGTTGGCCTCGCGTTACCAGGCCGCGCAGACCCGGCTGCGTAAGTTCGAGGAGGCCGGGCCGCCGCCCGTACCCCCGAAGGACCAGGACATCCGGATGCGGCTGACCGGCGGGCGGACCGGCAAGCGCGCGGTCGTCTGCGACCAGCTGGAGCTGGACGGCCTGACGTTCCCCTTCGACCTGGAGATCTGGTACGGCGACCGGGTGGCAGTCCTCGGCGCCAACGGCACCGGCAAGTCGCACTTCCTGCGGCTGCTGGCGCGCGGCGGCACCGACCCCGACCCGGCGAACGGGCCGGTCGACGGCGCGGGTGCGCTGGCGCCGGTGGCGCACGACGGTGTGGCCCGGCTCGGCGCCCGGGTCCGCCCCGGGCACTTCTCCCAGACCCACGACCGACCGGAGCTGATGGGCAAGACGCTCGTCGAGATCCTGTGGCGGGGTGACGAGCACCGCCAGGGCATGGACCGGCACGCGGCGATGGGGGTGCTCAGCCGGTACGAGTTGGCCGGGCAGGGCGACCAGCGCTTCGGCACCCTCTCCGGTGGGCAGCAGGCCCGGTTCCTGGTGCTCCTGCTGGAGCTGTCCGGGGCGACCCTGCTGCTGCTCGACGAGCCCACCGACAACCTCGACCTGGCCAGCGCGGAAGCCCTCGAAGCGGGCCTGAACGCCTTCGAGGGGACGGTGATCGCGGTCACCCACGACCGGTGGTTCACCCGCTCCTTCGACCGGTTCGTGCTGTTCCGGGGCGACAGCGAGGTGGTGGAGACCCCGGAACCGGTCTGGGACGTCGGCTGATCGGTCGTCGGGCGGGAGCGCGTTCGGCCGGCATAGGGTGGATCTCGTGACTGAGATGACCTATCGCCGGCTGGGCGACTCCGGGCTCGTGGTGTCCGTCGTCGGCATCGGCTGCAACAACTTCGGCCGCAAGCTCGACCTCGACGGCACCCGCGCGGTGGTGGACGCGGCCCTGGACGCCGGGATCAACCTGTTCGACACCGCCGACATCTACGGTGAGCCGCAGGGCGGCTCGGAGGAGCTGCTCGGGCAGGCGCTCAAGGGACGTCGGGACGACGTCGTGGTGGCCACCAAGTTCGGTATGGACATGAACGGCCTCAACGGGCCGGACTACGGCGCGCGGGGTGCGCGGCGCTACATCGCCCGCGCGGTCGAGGCGTCGCTGCGCCGGCTCGGCACCGATCACATCGACCTGTACCAGATGCACGAGCCGGACCCGGGTACGCCGATCGACGAGACCCTCGCCGCCCTGGACGACATGGTCCGTGACGGCAAGGTGCGCTACCTCGGCAACTCCAACTTCGCCGGCTGGCAGATCGCCGACGCGGACTGGGTCGCCTCGTCCAACGGCCGGGCCCGCTTCATCAGCGCCCAGAACCACTACAGCCTGCTGGAACGCTCGGTGGAGGCCGAGGTGATCCCGGCCTGCGAGCGGTTCGGCCTCGGCATGTTGCCGTTCTTCCCGCTCGCCAACGGTCTGCTCACCGGCAAGTACAAGCGCAGCGAGCAGCCGCCTGCGGGCAGTCGCCTCTCCGGCGGTGGTCGGTACGCCGACCGACTCGCCGCCGCGGACTGGGACACCATCGAGGCCATCGAGGCGTACGCGAACGAGCGGGGCCTGACCATGCTCCAGGTGGCGATCGGTGGGCTGGCCGCCCAGCCGGCGGTGACCTCGGTGATCGCCGGTGCCACCACCGCCGAGCAGGTGCTCGCCAACGCCACCGCCGGCACCTGGGAACCGACCGACGAGGACCTGACGGCCCTGCGCGACATCCTCTGAGCTTGTCGTGGGGCTATCTCGCCAACGGTGTCAGAGGGCAGCCCGCAGCTACTTGATCTGATCTATGCGCTACATCCGATTGGAGGCCTTCCACAGGCTCGCCATGGATAGGGGCCGGTCATTTTACGGCATGTGAGTCCTGGTCGAGCCGGCGGCCGTCCGAGTAGGTCGCCTGGATGGCGACGCCGACGGCTCCGTCGCCCGCCACGACCAGCTTGATCTTGTCGGCCCGTGCGGTGGCAGGGGCCGCGGCTAGCCGTGCCACGGCCAGTCCGACCAGGACGGCGGCGACCGCCGTGCGGATACGCGTCGTGGACGTCACCTCCCTCATGAGCGATGCCCCTCCCCGACACCGGAGCGTCGGGGAGGGGCATCGATCGGATCAGAGCTGGCGACCGGGTGCCAGCCGGGTGGCGTCGCCACCGAGCCGCCCGGTGCCCTTGACCGGCTCGCCGTCATTGGCCTTGACGCCGGCCTTGCTGGCCGTACCGCCGAGCCGCACGATCATGGCGTCGGCGTCCCGGGTGAGGGTGTCCCGGATCTCGGCCTCGGCCACCAGGGTGGCGTCGGTGGCGAGGTCCCGGAACTGGGTCAGCTGCTTGATCGTTTTGTTGTCGTTGCCGGTCGCCTCGGCCTGGCGGGCCGCGTCGAGCTTGGCCGTCAACTGCTTGTGCGCCTTGGCCGACAACCGTCCCGTCGCCTTGAACCGGTCCAGCAGGAACTGCATGTCCCGGAACGAGGTGGTGACGAAGAACCGGACGTTCGAGGTCGTCTTGTTGCCGGCCTTGTCGGTCGCGGTGACGGTCAGCTCGTGCAGGCCGAGCGGCAGCTCGTACATGGCCTGCAGGGTGCCGCTGGCGTACGCCTTGCCGTCGAGCTGGCCGGCCACGGACGCGATGCCCGAGGTCGGGTCGACGGCCTGCCAGGACACCCGGACGTCCTGGCTGTCGCCGTAGAGCTGGCCGTCGGCGATACCGGCGACCAGCAGCGTCGGCTTGGTGCCGTCGATCTTCAGGATCGCCGACTTGAGCGTCTCGACGTTGCCCGCCTTGTCGGTCGAGCGGTACAGCAGCTCGTGCTGCCCGTCACCGGTCACCGCGACCGGCTCCGAGTACGGCGTCCACGCGCCACCGTCCAGCGACCACTCGACCGTCTTCACACCGGAACCGGCGTCGGTCGAGGTCAGCACCACCGGGATCGTCCCGTTGTGCCAGCCCGCGTCGTTCGCCGGAGCGAACGTCGCCGTGGTGACCGGTGCGGTGGCGTCGATCTTGACCGAGACGGTCTTCGTCGACTCCACGTTGCCGGCCTTGTCGGTCGAGCGGAACCGTAGCTCGTGCTCGCCGTCACCGCTGATCGCCACCGGAGCGGTGTAGTCGGTCCACGTGGTGGCCCCGTCCAGCTGGTACTGCGTACCGGCCGGTCCGCTACCGCCGGCCTCGTCGGCGGCGGTCAGGGTGACCGTCACCGGCCCGGTGTACCACCCGTCGGTGGGGGTACCGGACACCGCGCCGTCGTCACCGGAGCGGTCTCGTCGACCGCCCTGGTGCTCAGCTGGAAGTAGTCGAACGCGGCCGTCTTCGACGCCGTCTGGCTGGCGCCGAGGGTGAACAGACCGACCTTCGGGGTGGCACCCACCGCGCTGTTGGTCAGCGCCGCCAACGCGGTCCAGGTCGTCCCGTCGGCCGAGTACGACGCGGTGAAGGTGTCACCGGTGCGGGCCAGACGCAGGTACCACACCGCCGAGGTGAGGCTGGTCGCCTCCGGCTGGGGGCTCTGCACCGTCCCGCCGATCTCGCTGCGGAACTCGATCCGCCGCGTCACCGCCTGGCCGGCCTGGTTGTCCGCGATGAAGTCGAACTTCAGGTAGTTGTCGTCGTCCGTCTGCACGAGCAGACCGGCCTGCTGGTACTGCTCGTTCAGCAGGCTGCCGTCGACCTTCGTCTCCAGGGTCCAGTCGCCCGAGGGCGCGGTCTGGAGGATGAAGTTCTTCGGCCCGGTGTTGTCGGTGCCGTAGATGTCACCATTGGGCACGTCGATCCGCAGCGCGCCATCGGTCACCCGGTAGCCGCTCGGGTCCTCCCGCAGGATCGCGTCCCACCGGCACTTGTCCAGCGTGGTGCCGGTGAACTCGTCCGACGGGTCGACCGGGCCGGCCGGAGCGTCCGGCGTGACCACGAACGAGTCGAACGCGGCGTCCACGACGGGCGCCTCGGTGCCTCCGTTGAGCGCGAAGACCCCGATCCGCGGGTTGGTGATGCCGGCGAGCGCGGCCGAACGGCCGACCGGGGTGAACGTCTGCCCGTCGCCGGAGAACGCGGCGGTCAGGTTCGTCCCGTCGCTGGTGATCCGCAGGTACACGGTGTCACCCGCCGGTGCGTCGGCAGCGTCGTTGCGCGGCGTCGCGGCCGTCTCGGAGATGAACTCCACCCGACGGCTGCCGTTGTACAGCAGGTCCACCTTGGCGTAGTTGTCGTCGTCGCCGTACACCAGCAGGCCGGCCTGCTGGTAGTTGGCCGTCACTCCAAGCGTGACCTTGGTGGTCATCTCCCAGGCACCGGTCGGTGCCGCCTGGAGCACCAGGTTGGTGGCGTCGTTGCGGGCGCCGTAGAGGTCACCCACGCCAGTGGGCAGCTTCAGCGCGCCGCCACCGAGGGAGTAGAGCTGGTTCTCCCGGACCACGCTGGTCCACCGGCCCTTGTCCAACGTGTTGCCGTTGAAGTCGTCCGAACGCGCCCCGAGGCAGGACGTGTCCGGAGCGTTCACCCGCACCGGCACCGTGGCGTACGACTTGGCACCCATGCTGTCGGTCACCGTGAGGGTGGCCGTGAAGGCACCGACGCTGGTGTACGTGTGACTGGCGTCCAGGGTGGACGCCGTACCCCCGTCACCGAAGTCCCAGGCGTACGTCAGTGGGGTGTCGCCCTCGGCGTCGGTTGCCGTGCCATCGAAGGCGACGGCGACCGGTGCCGTGCCGGTGGCCGGGGTCGCGGTGGCGGTGACCACCGGCGGCCCGTTCTCGGTGACGCCGCGACCGACGAAGTCCATCCAGTTGACGTTGAACAGCGAGCCCGTTCCGCCGCTCGGGTCACGGGCGACGAAGTAGAGCGAGCCGCTCGCGGCACCGGTCACCGGCGCGCTCACGTCCGTGTACGTCTGCCATGCCCCGGTCGCCGGAACGGTGGCCGTGGCCACGACCGGTCCGTCGACCGCACCGGCGTGGACCTCGATCCGACCGCCGGCGGCGGCCGAGGCGGCCCGGAACCGGATCTCGGTGATGTTCGTCAGGTCCGCCGGGACGATCGACCACCAGTCGCCGTCCTCGATGAACGCGATGCTCTGGCCGCCACCGGCGGTGTCGGCTCCGGCCTCGCGCTGCACGCCGGCGTCTCCGCCGCCGGTGCTGCCCGGAACCCGTCCGGTGGCCGCGAAGTACTCGGCCTGCTTCTGCTTGGGCTGCAGGATCTCGATCTGCCGGCCGGTCAGCGCGCCGGACCCGCCGGCCCCACCCTTGTCGGTGTACGTGGCCTCGAAGACCGCGAACACGTTCGCCTCGGCGCCGTGCCCGGAGGCGAGCGACGTCTGGACCGTGCCGGTGCAGCCGGTGTGCTGCTCCAGCGGGTGGGCGTGCTCGTCGTGACCGAGCAGCACCTGGAGGTTCACCCGGGAACAGTCGATCTGCCCGTCCTCGGGGTCGGTCACCTTGACCGTGTAGCGGACCTGGTCACCCCAGTTGAAGAAACCACCGTCCGGTGGGAACTCGATCTTCACCGTCGGCGCGGTGTTGCCCACGGTGACCGGCACGTTGGCGACCGCGGTGCGACCCTTCGGGTTGGTCACGGTGAGCTGGGCGGTGTAGTTGCCCGCCGTCGCGTACGTGTGCGTCGGGTTGGCCTCGGTGGAGGTCTGCCCGTCGCCGAACGCCCAGGCGTAGGTGAGCGTGCCACCGTCCGGGTCCCGGGAACCGGCACTGGAGAACGTCACCGTCAACGGCGCCGGACCCGAGGTCGGATTGGCGGACGCCGCCGCGATCGGCGCGCGGTCACCGGCGATGTAGTCGATCCGGTAGACCCCGGAGTTGTCGTTGTTACCGCCGAAGCCGCTACCCCACTCGATCAGGTAGAGCGCGCCGTCCGGACCGAACTCGAAGTCCATCGGCCGGATCATCGACATACCGGGGAGCAGCTGGTTGATGTCCACCAACGACTTGCCGTCGGGGGTCATCTGCATCGTGTACATCTTGTTCTGGTTCCACTCGCCGAGCAGCGCCTTGCCGTCGTAGTAGGCCGGCCACTTGCGGATGGAGTTGAGGTTGGCGTCGTACCGGTAGGCCGGGCCGCCCATCGGGGCGCCACCACCACCGATCTCCGGGTACCGGGCGTCACCGGCGTAGCCATAGTCGACGGTGGCCGGAACGACCGGCGGGAGGTTGGTCAGGCCCGTGTTGTTGGGCGAGTTGTTCACCGGCGCGGCGCAGTCGAACTTCGGACCGCTCGGACCGGACGGGAACGTGTAGTCGTTGTACGCCTCGTTCGTGCCCGTGCAGTACGGCCAGCCGTAGTTGCCGGGGGTCACGACGTTCCACTCGACCAGACCCCGCGGGCCCCGGTCCGGGTTGTTCGCGTTGGCGTCCGGCCCGTAGTCACCGACGTACAGGGTGTCGGTCTTCGGGTCGGTGCCGATCCGGAACGGATTCCGGAAGCCCATCGCGTAGATCTCGGGACGGGTCTTCTCGGTGCCCGGCGCGAAGAGGTTGCCGGACGGAACCGTGTACGTCCCGTCGTCCTCCGGGTGGATCCGGAGCACCTTGCCGCGCAGGTCGTTCGTGTTGGCGGAGGTGCGCTGCGAGTCGTAGTCCTGGCGACCCGCCCGCTCGTCCAGCGGCGCGTACGCGTTGGACTCGAACGGGTTGGTGTTGTCACCGGTGGCTAGGTACAGGTTGTCGGCGCTGTCGAAGGTCATGCTGCCGCCAGCGTGGCAGCAGGTGTTGCGCTGGGTGTCGACCCGCAGCACCTGCTTCTCGCTCGCCAGGTCGATGGTGTCGCCGGTCACGGTGAACCGGGACAGCAGGTTGCGCGTGACGTTGTCGTTCGGGGCGTAGTACAGGTACACCCACTTGTTGGTGGCGAAGTCCGGGTCGAGCCGGATGCCGATCAGGCCGTCCTCGTTGTCGGTGAAGACGTCCAGGTCGACGGCGGTGACGGTGTTGCCGGTGTCCGGCTTGATGATCTGCACCCGGCCGTCGCGCTCGATGTAGAAGACCCGACCGTCGGGGGCGATGTCCAGCTCCATCGGGTTGCTGGTGTTGCTGTCCAGCGTGACCTTCTCGAAGCTGGCGGTCTTCGACGCGCCGCAGTCGGCGTCGACCACGCCGGCCGCCGTCTGGATGCCGCCGAGCAGGTGCTTGAGGAACTCGGGCTCGGCGTACGACTCACGGGTGTGCCCGCCGCCGGTGTACCAGGAGCGTCCACCGTCGAAGTCCTGGCACCACGCCGTCGGGTGGTCGGCGCCCATCGCGCCGGCGCCCGGGGTGTAGCTCTTCTCGTCCAGGCTGGCCAGCACGTGCACGTCCGGCCGCGGGTTGGTCTGGAAGTTGTACCACTCGTCGAACCGGGACCAGCGGTCCGGCAGTTCGGCGGTGGACGGGTGAGCGTGATCCTCCACCTTGACCGTGGCCTGCTGGTTCTGCGGGTGGTTGGCGAAGTACGCGCCGACCAGGTCGCCGTACCAGGCCCAGCTGTACTCGGTGTCCGAGGCGGCGTGGACGCCGACGTAACCGCCGCCGGCCTTCACGTACCGCTCGAAGGCCGCCTGCTGGTCGGCGTTCAGGACGTCACCGGTGGTGGAGAGCCAGATCACTGCCTTGTACTTGGCGAGGTTGGCGTCGCTGAACGTGGCGCCGTCCTCGGTGGTGTCCACCGTGAAGCCGTTTGTCGCGCCGAGCTGCTGGATGGCGGCGATGCCGGTGGGGATGGAGTCGTGCCGGAAGGCGGCGGTCTTCGAGAAGACCAGGACGGAGTAGGAGTCGGCCGCTGCGGCCGGAGCCGCCTGCGCCGGAGACCCGATGAGGGCCGTCGACGCCAGAGCGAGGGACAGCAGGGTAGCGGTGAGTGGTACACGGGCACGACGAGAACGGGACACGCCGCCTCCAATGTCGCGGTGGACAAGACTCGCGGGGCCGGCTCGCCGAAGACCGTCCCAGATGGAGCCGGTGGAGACGCCGTGCCAGGGCGTTCACGCCGGCATTTTGTCGAATCGCTGAACAAATTAGTTCTGTTGCATCGATGTCCGGCAAGATGCCGGCGGGTAACGGTTCTGCAACGGCGAGCGACATTCCGAACAGGACCGGAGAAAGCACCCCGATCGATCTCTCGCGCGAGGGTGGTCGGCTCTCTCTTGGCAGAGGGGGCGGATCTGTCGTACGGTGACACGCAAGTAACCCACGGGAGCCCGGTGTACCGGGCTGAGAGGGGGGCTGACAGCCCCCGACCGTCGAACCTGATCCGGGTAATGCCGGCGCAGGGAGGAGTATTGCCGTGCCGTCCCTTGGGCGACTGCATCTGATCACCGACACCCGACCCGGGCGCGATCCACTCACCGTGGTCCGGGCCGCCCTCGCGGCGGCCCGCGCCGACCTCGTCGTGCAGGTCCGGGTGGAGGACTCCGCCACCGACCGCGAGGCGTACGACCTGGCCGCCCGGGTCTTGGCGCTGTGCACGCCGTACGGAGCGACCTGCCTGGTCAACGACCGGCTGCACGTGGCGCTCGCGGTGGGTGCCGCCGGTGGACACGTGGGTGCCGACGACCTCCCGGTCGTCGCGGCCCGGCACGTGCTCGGCCCCACCGGCGTGCTGGGTGCCACCGCCCGCGAGCCAAGGACCGCGGTCGAGGCGGTCGCCGCCGGGGCCAACTACCTGGGCGTCGGTCCGTGCCACGCCACCAGCACCAAGGCCGGTCTGCCGGACCCCATCGGGTCCGTCGGGGTACGCGACGTCGCCGACGCCGTCGACGTGCCGGTCATCGCGATCGGCGGGGTGACCGCCGACCGGGTGCCGGCGCTACGGGCCGCCGGGGCGTACGGGGTGGCCGTGGTCGGCGCGATCTGCTCGGCCGCCGATCCCGCGCGGGCGACCGCCGAACTGCTGCGGGCGCTGGCGTGACGCCTACCGAGGTGGCGGTGGTGGGCGGGGGCCCGATCGGGCTGGCCATCGCGTGGCGCTGTGCCACCCGGGGCCTGCGCGTCGAGGTACACGACCCGGCGCCCGGATCGGGGGCCTCGGCCGTCGCCGCCGGGATGCTCTCTCCGGTCGCCGAGGCGTACTTCGGTGAGCGTCGGCTGACCGAGCTGCTGGTGGCCTCCGCCGCCCGCTGGCCCGCGTTCGCCGCCGAGCTGACCGAGGCCAGCGGCACCGAGATCGGCTACCGGACCGAGGGCACGCTGATGGTCGGGCTGACCGGCGACGACCTTGCCGAGGCGCGCCGGCTCTGGGCGTACCAACAGGGTCTTGGTCTGCCGGTGACCCCGCTGCGCCCCACCGAGCTGCGCGACCACGAGCCGGCGCTCGCCCCGCAGGTGCGCGGCGGCGCGCTCGCACCCACCGACCACCAGGTCGATCCCCGGCTGCTGGTGCCGGCGCTGCGCACGGCCGCGCGGCGGGCCGGCGCGGTGTTCGTGCCGCGACCGGTCCGGCGGCTGTCCGACGTGGACGCCCAGGTCACCGTGCTCGCGGCCGGCTGCGGCGCCGCAGCCCTCACCGGCCTGCCCGTGCGGCCGGTGAAGGGCCAGATCCTCCGGCTGCGTGCGCCCGGCGGCGTCGCGCCGGGCTTCCGGCACGTGATCCGGGGGTACGCCGACGGCGAGCACGTCTACCTGGTGCCCCGCACCGACGGTGAGGTGGTGCTCGGGGCGACGGTCGAGGAGCGATCGGACACCACCGTCACCGCCGGCGCGGTGCAGCGGCTGCTACGCGCCGGCGTCGACCTGCTACCCGAACTGGCCGAGTACGACCTGGTGGAGGCCGTCGCCGGTCTGCGGCCCGGCAC
This sequence comes from Micromonospora sp. DT4, assembly GCF_049841675.1. NCBI lineage: Bacteria > Bacillati > Actinomycetota > Actinomycetes > Micromonosporales > Micromonosporaceae > Micromonospora > Micromonospora sp. DT4. Next base: position 34,847 of record NZ_JBNCKT010000008.1, on the reverse strand, counting down.
CCCGGACAACGCGCCGATCCTCGGGCCGCTGCCCGGCCGGCCGGACGTGCTGGCCGCCACCGGACACCACCGGCACGGCATCGTGCTCATCCCGGTCACCGCCGAGACGATCACCGATCTCGTGCTCACCGGAGTGCCCGACCCGCTGCTCACCGGCTTCGGCGCCGACCGGTTCACCGGCCCGACCAGCAGTTTCGAGGAGGAGTGATGGAGTTGACGGTGAACGGGACCGGGCGCAGCGTCCCCGGCGGCGCGTCGGTGGCCGACCTGGTCAGTGACGTCGTCCCGCACCAGCGTGGTGTCGCGGTCGCGGTCAACGGCGAGGTGGTGCCCCGGGCCGGCTGGCCGGCCACGGTGCTGCGCGACGGCGACCGCGTCGAAGTGCTCACCGCCGCGCAGGGCGGGTGAGTGGCGTGCCGTTCGAACTGGGTGGGGCGACGTTCGGCTCGCGGCTGATCCTCGGCACCGGTGGCGCCGCGAACCTGCACGTGCTGGAACAGGCGATCCGGGCGTCCGGCACGGAGCTGGTCACGCTGGCGCTGCGCCGGGTGGACACCGCGCCCGGCACCGGGGGTGGGCTGCTGGATCTGTTGGACCGGTGCGGGGTACGGCTGCTGCCGAACACCGCCGGCTGCCACACCGCGACCGAGGCGGTGAAGGTGGCCCGGCTGGCGCGCGACGCGTTCGACACCGACTGGGTGAAGTTGGAGGTCATCGGCGACGAACGGACGCTGCTGCCCGACGGGGTGGAACTGCTCCGCGCCGCCGAGGAACTGGTCGCCGACGGCTTCACGGTGCTGCCGTACACCAGTGACGACCCGGTGCTCGCCCGCCGCCTCGCCGACGTGGGCTGCGCCGCCGTGATGCCCGCCGGCGCGCCGATCGGCTCGGGCCTCGGCATCGGCAACCCGCACCACATCCGACTGATCCGGCAGAGCGTGGACGTGCCGGTGATCCTCGACGCCGGCATCGGCACCGCGTCCGACGCGGCGCTGGCCATGGAGCTGGGCTGCGACGCCGTCCTGCTGGCCAGTGCGGTCACCCGGGCCGCCGACCCGGTGGCGATGGCCACGGCGATGCGGTACGCCGTCGAGGCGGGTCGACTGGCCGCCGGTGCGGGGCGCATCGCCCGCCGCTTCCACGCCCTCCCGTCCACTCCCGACGAGGGAAGACCAGACCTGTGACGGCCCCGGTGCCGTCGGGGGTCGTCCTGCTCACCGATCGTCTGGTCGCCAGGGGCAGGCTGGAACGGGTCGTGGCGGGGGCGGTCGCCGGGGGAGTGCGCTGGGTCGTGCTCCGGGAGAAGGACCTGCCGCGCGTCGAGCGCGCCGCCCTCGCCGTCGAGCTGCGCGCGACCCTCGCCGACGTCGGCGGGACCCTCCTCGTGGCCGGCTCCGACCCGCTGGGCGGCGACGCCGTCCACCTGCCGTCCGCCGGCCCGTACCCGCCGCCGGCCCTGCCGCTGGTCGGCCGCTCCTGCCACAGCGTGGCCGAGCTGAGCCGCCTCACCACCGAGCACTACGCCACCGTCTCCCCGATCTGGCCGACAAAATCCAAGCCCGGCTACGGCCCACCCCTGGAAGTCGCGGGGCTGCGCGCGCTCGTCGCGGCCAGCTCGGTGCCCGTCCTGGCCCTCGGGGGAGTGGAGACACCGGAACAGGTAACCGCCTGCATCGAGGCAGGAGCCGCAGGAGTAGCGGTGCTGGGCGCACTGATGCGAGCAGACGATCCGGCTGCGACAGCACACCTGCTAACCAGCGCCTTTCAAAAGGCGGTCACTCAGAAGCTTGTAAAAAGCCGGCACGGTCGGCCGCAGCCCCCAACCGCAACCAACGAGGAAAGATGACCCCGAAAACCACGCTCACCATCGCCGGCTCAGACTCCGGCGGCGGCGCGGGAATCCAGGCCGACCTCAAGGTCTTCGCGGCGCTCGGCGCGTACGGCACGAGTGTCCTCACGGCGGTCACCGCGCAGAACACCCGAGGTGTCGACGCCGTCCTGCCACTGCCGCCGCGCACGGTCGCGGAGCAGTTGGACAGCGTGCTCGCCGACTTCACCGTGGGCGCGGTCAAGACGGGAATGCTCGGCACACCCGCGGTCGCCGACGTGGTGGCCCAGGCCGCCCGGGACGGCCGGCTGCCCCAGCTCGTCGTCGATCCGGTGCTGGTCGCCACGAGCGGCCACCGGCTGGGCGTGGTGGGTGCGGTGGAGCGGCTGCTCCCGTACGCCCGGGTGGCGACGCCGAACTGCGCGGAGGCGGCGGCCATCACCGGACGCGGAGTGGACGACGTGCCCGCGATGGTCGTGGCCGCCGAGGCCCTGGCCGCCGGCGGCCCGGAGTACGTGGTGGTCACCGGCGGTGACGTGGGCGGGGGCGAGGCGGTCGACGTGCTGTGCGGCGGCGGTGTCACCACCCTGCTGCGCGCGCCCCGGGTGGACACCCGTAACACCCACGGCACCGGGTGCTCGTTCTCGGCGGCCATCGCCGTGCGGCTCGCGCTGGGCGATCCGGTGCCGGCAGCGGTGGGGGCCGCCAAGGAGTACGTGCTCCGTGCGCTGACCGGCGGGCGGGGTTGGGAGTTGGGCGCGGGGCGCGGACCGCTGGATCACTTCGGCTGGTCCGCCTGATCACCAGGGAGGTTGTCATGCAGGCACGAGGCAAGGTGTACGTCGAGGGTTCGCGGCCGGATGTGCGGGTGCCGTTCGCGGAGGTGACGCTGACCGGCGACCATCCGCCGGTGCGGCTCTACGACACGTCGGGCCCGGGATCGGAGCCGTCGGTGGGGTTGCCGGCATTGCGCGGCCCGTGGATCGCCGAGCGGGGTGACGTGGCGCCGGTGCGAGGCGCGGGTACACCGTTGGCCGGGGCGGACGGTCGCCGACCCACCCAGCTCGCGTACGCGCGGGCCGGTGTGGTGACGCCGGAGATGGAGTTCGTGGCGATCCGGGAGAACGTCGACCCGGAGCTGGTGCGGACCGAGATCGCGGCCGGTCGGGCGGTACTGCCGCTCAACGTGAACCACCCGGAGTGCGAGCCGGCGATCATCGGGAAGGCGTTCCTGGTCAAGGTGAACGCCAACATCGGCACCTCGGCGGTCAGCTCGTCGGTGGCCGAGGAGGTGGAGAAGCTGACCTGGGCCACCCGTTGGGGTGCCGACACGGTGATGGACCTGTCCACCGGCAAGCGGATCCACGAGACCCGCGAGGCGATCGTGCGCAACTCGCCGGTGCCGATCGGGACGGTGCCGATCTACCAGGCGTTGGAGAAGGTCGGCGGTGACCCGGTCAAGCTGAGCTGGGAGGTGGTCCGGGAGACCGTCATCGAGCAGGCCGAGCAGGGCGTCGACTACATGACGGTGCACGCGGGAGTGCTGCTGCCGTACGTGCCGTTGGCCGTGGACCGGGTGACCGGGATCGTCTCGCGGGGCGGCTCGATCATGGCGGCATGGTGTCTGGCGCACCACGAGGAGAACTTCCTCTACACCAACTTCGCCGAGCTGTGCGCGATCCTCGCGCGCTACGACGTGACGTTCTCGCTCGGCGACGGGCTGCGGCCCGGCTCCATCGCGGACGCCAACGACGAGGCGCAGTTCGCCGAGCTGCGCACCCTCGGCGAGCTGACGACGGTCGCCTGGGAGCACGACGTCCAGGTGATGATCGAGGGCCCCGGTCACGTGCCCATGCACAAGATCAAGGAAAACGTGGACCTCCAGCAGGAGTGGTGCCACGAGGCCCCGTTCTACACGCTCGGGCCGCTGACCACCGACATCGCGCCCGCGTACGACCACATCACCTCCGCGATCGGCGCGGCGATGATCGGCATGTTCGGCACCGCGATGCTCTGCTACGTCACCCCGAAGGAGCACCTCGGCCTGCCGGACCGGGACGACGTGAAGGCGGGCGTGATCGCGTACAAGATCGCCGCCCACGCGGCGGACCTGGCCAAGGGGCACCCGGGCGCGCAGGCGTGGGACGACGCGCTGTCGAAGGCGCGGTTCGAGTTCCGCTGGGAGGACCAGTTCAACCTCTCCCTGGACCCGGAGACGGCGCGCTCGTACCACGACGCGACCCTGCCCGCCGAGCCGGCGAAGACGGCGCACTTCTGCTCGATGTGCGGCCCGAAGTTCTGCTCCATGAAGATCACCCAGGAGCTGAAGGAGTACGCGGCCCGTGGCATGAAGGACAAGTCGGAAGAGTTCGTCTCCGGCGGCGGGAAGGTCTACCTGCCGCTGGCCTGATCCGACCAGGGCCTCCGGTCGGGCGGCGTACCCCGCCCGACCGGCCCGCGGCGGGCGGCTCTGATCGACTCGGTTCCGGAGGACGTCGGGGCGTCCGAGACCTCTGGAAGGCCCGGATACACGGAGCCCGGGTCGATCAGAGCCGGGTATTCAGTCGCGGTGGTGTCGGCCGGTGGAGCGCAGTGAGCGACGGCCGCTCTCCTGCTCGGGCTCGTTGTCGGTGACCGGCTTGCTGAGGCCGGCGACCCAGTCCACGAACTCCTCGTCCTGCGCGGGCAGCGGCTCTGCCGCGTCGGGTGCGGGCCGGCTCTCCTCGTCGGCCCGCACCCGGTTACGCCGGAACAGGCCGCCGAGCCGTCCCCGCCGCGAGGACTGGCGGACGTCGTCGGTGGACGTCCGCTCGGCGTCGTCCCCCGGCTCCGCACTGCCGGCGGTGGTGGATGTGCTGCCCTGTTCCGGTACGACCGGAGCGGCGGACGGCGGCACGACAGAACCCGCCAGGGCGGGCGTCTCCCTGGTCCCGGCGAGCCGGTCGGTCGTGCCGCGGGCCGCTGCGGGCGTGCTGCTGGCCGACCCAGTCGTGCTGGCGGGCGGGGCGAACGACCCGCTCTGGTCCGGCGTGTCGGTGCTCTGGTCCGGTGTTCTGGTACGACGAGTGGTGTTGAAGGCGTCCCACGTGGGGGCGCGGCTCAGATCGGGCAGGGGTGCCCGGTGCCGGAAGCGGGGTGTCCGGTCGGTCGACTCCCCGGCATCGACGGGCGCGTCCGCGGCGGACGGTTCAAGATCAGCCGGTGCCGCGGTCCACGAGGAAGTGGCCGTCCAGGCCGGCGGGGCCGGCGTCCACCGGTCGGCCCCCATGTCGCCGGCCGCGACCCCGCCGAACAGCGAAGCGCCGGTGCCACCCTCGGTCGCGGCTCGTTCGGTGCGGCCCGTTCCGGATGCCGTGACCGGCGCGGAATCGTCGGCCGGAACGGGGACGTCCTGCGGCTCGGCGGCCTCGGCGCGCCGGCCCACTTCACCACTTCCGGCGGCCTGGGCCTGCGGGTCGGTCCCGCCGGGCGGTGCCGCTTCGTCGGGCTCGGTGCGCGCAGCCTTCTTCTCGGGGCGGGACGAGTCCTGTTCGGCCGGCTGGGCGGTATCGGCGCTGGTGACGTCGGTGCCCTTGCCGACGCGGGTCGCCCGTCGGGCGCGTCCGCCGGCCGGTCCGGTCGTCCCGCCGGTGGCCGCCGTGCCGTCGGTGGTCGCGTCGGGTGTTGCTGCCGTGCCGTCGGTGGCCGTGTCGGGTGCTGCCGCCGTGCCGTCGGTGGTCGCGTCCGCTGAGGTGGCGGTCGGGGCGGACTTCGCCTTGCGTGAACGGCGAGGCTTGGGCGCGGACGCCGCAACCGTGCCGTCGCTGCTCGCACTCGGCGTGCCAGCGCTGCTCGCACTCGGCGTGCCGGTCCCGTCCACTTCCGCCTCGCCCGCCCTGCCGGCGCTCGGTGTGCCGGCCCCGTCCACTTCCGCCTCGCCGGTGCTGCCCGCGCTGGTCACGACCGGGGTGACGGTCGCGCCCGTGACCGGGGTGGAGGTGGTGTCCGCGGCCGGACTGCCCCTGTCGCCGGAGGCCGAAGTGTCGGTGCTGCCCGGGGCCGGGGCGTCGGTGCTACCGGTGGCGAGCGGGGCTGCGGGAGCGCTGGTCGTCGTGGGGTCGCTGCCCGGCTCGTCCCGGCTGGCCGTGTCGCCGCCGGACGGCCGGTCGCTGCCCGCGCCGGGCGTCGGGCTGACCGCTGCCGTTGCGCGCGTGGCGGACGCCGGTCCGATACGGGTCGGGTCGACGGCACCCATCGTCGTGTCCGCGTCGCGGCTCGACGGCTGCCGCCCGGCAATGAACTCGCCCGTCGGGTCGGTCAACCACGAGGTGCGGGTCGGTGTGCGGTCGTGCCGCCCGCTCGTGGCGAACGCGTCCTGGGTCGTGGCGAACGCGTCCTGGGTCGTGGCGTCCACCGTGGGCACATCGGCGTCGGGCCGCTCACCAGGGGCGACGGATCGGAGAGTCGCTCCCGGGCGCGTCGCGTCGGCGGGGACCGGGCCGTACTGGCCGCTCGCCGTTGTCGACGGCCAGTCCCAGTGGGCGGGGACGGTGCGTACGGTGGCGGTGTCGTCGCCGGAGCGCGGAGCTGGACCGGTCCCGACGAGCCGCCCGCCGGCGCGCCCGGTGTCGGTGTTGTCCTCGACCGGATCCGTCGACGTCGTCGGCTCGCCACCCGGCAGCGTCGGGCCTGCGGGCAGCGGTTGCAGGATGTCGGTCGGCGCGATCGCCTCGGAGTCGGCGGCGCGGACGCCGACGGGCCAGCGCAGCAGGGCGGCGGCCGCGGCGCCGAGGGCGCCGGCGAGGACCGCGATCAGCGCGCCGTAGTAGGGGGTCGTCTGGTAGCGGTCGACGGCGTCGCCAGGGCCGGCGGTCAGGTACGCGAAGGCCACCAGCACGGGACCGGCCACCCCGGTCGCCGCGCTGATCAGCGGGACCTGGCCGCGCCACCGGGCCAGTCCGGCGGTCGCCGCGCCCGCGAGCAGCGCCACCATCGGCAGCAGGAGCAGCGCCAGGCGCTGCGCGGCGGCATCGTCCAGCCAGTTCGGTTCGAGTACGCCGAGGCGGACCGTGGGCAGCGGACCGGTCGTGCCGAGCGACGGCAGGACGGAGACCAACGCCAGCAGCCAGATCGTCCCCGCCACGGCCGCCATGTTCCAGCCCAGTTCCGGCCGGAGCAGTACGGCGATGGCCGCCCCCGCCCCGATGACCGCCCCGAGGATGGCGCAGATGCCGACCGCCCAGACCGGGTCCACCGAGATCAACTCGGCGGCCCGGGCGGGCTGCATGCAGAGCGGGGCGACGGCGGTCGCGCCGAGCGCCGCAGCGCCGCCGATGGCCAGGTGCCGGCCGGTGTTGGCCGGCGGGGTGTCCCGGCGGTACAGACGCCCGGTCAGGACGGCGCCGGCGACGGCGGCGTTCGCGGCGAACCAGCCCACCCAGACGAGCTGGGCCGGCCACTGGTTGACGGTCGAGCCGGTGAAGGCGCCGGTGAGCCGGACGATGCCGAAGCCGTACGCGACGCCGAGTTGGCCGGCTCCGGCCAGCACGCTCACCCCGAGCGCCGTGAGCAGCAGTCTGCCCCAGGTCCGATAGGCCATGTCCGGCACGTTACGCACCTGGTACACCCGATCGCCACCGGCGCGCCGCGCGGCGCGCCGGGGCACGCCCGGCGGGTCTACTTGAGTTCGACCAGTCGGGCCAGGTATGTCGTGTCCCCGACATTGGTGAGCATGTGCACCGCTCCGGGGTCGCGGTAGACGACCCCACCGGTGGGCTCGTCGGCGTCGATCCGGGTGCCGTCGATGGTCTGCACGACGTTCTTCGCGCCCTGGATCGCCACCACCAGGTAGGGGTGGTCGTGCCGGTGCAGGGGCTGGCGCTCGCCCGGTTCGAGCCGGATGTGCCAGACCCGGACCCGGTCGTTCTCGTACACGATCTCCTGGCCCACGGGCCCGAGTTCGGTGCCGTCAATCACGTCGGTCATCGTCCACTGTCCAGTTGGGGAAGCACCTCGGCGGCGATCAGCTCGAGGTGGTCGAGGTCGTCGAGGTCGGTGAGGCGCAGGTGCACCCGGCCGGTGCCGATCTCGGCGAACTCGCCGATCCGCTGCACCAGCTGCGCCGGCGAGCCGACCACCGGGTCCTCCGGTGGCAGTGCGCTCTTCTCGTGCAGCGGCGCGGCCCGGCGGGTGGCCTCCGCGTCGGTACGTCCGACGGCCACCACGATCCCGGCGGAGAGCACCAGCGGGGCCCGTCCCGTCCCCGCCCGACCCACGCGGTCGCACGCCTCCCGCACGCGGTCGTACGCCCCGGCGGTCTCGGCCACGGACTTGAACGGCATGTTGAACTCGTCGGCGTACCGGGCGGCCAGCTCGGGGGTCCGCTTGGGGCCGCGTCCACCCACGATGATCGGCGGGCCGGGCACTTGCGCCGGCTTGGGCAGCGCGGGCGCGTCCACCAGCCGGTAGTGGTCACCGATGAAGCTGTACGTCTCGCCCACCGGGGTGGACCACAGCCCGGTGATCACCTCAAGCTGCTCGGCCAGCCGGTCGAAGCGCTCGCCGACGGCCGGGAACGGGATGCCGTACGACGTGTGTTCGCGCTGGTACCAGCCGGCGCCGATACCGAGGTCGACCCGGCCGCCGCTCATCTGGTCGACCTGCGCGACGAGTACGGCGAGGGGGCCGGGCAGGCGGAAGGTCGCCGACGTCACCAGGGTGCCCAGCCGGATCCGTTCGGTCTCCCGGGCCAGCGCGGCGAGGGTCAGCCAGGCGTCCGTCGGGCCGGGCAGGCCGGGGTCGTCGCCCATCGACTGGTAGTGGTCGGCGCGGAGGAAACCCTCGAAGCCACCGGCCTCGGCCAGTCGGGCGAACCGGAGCTGGGTGTCGTAGTCGGCACCCCGGTGCGGCTCGGTGAACACCGACACCCGCATGGTCATCGTCCCTCCACGCCGGCAGTGGCCGGCTCGTCGCGTTCCATCAAGAGCTCGTGCAGGTCGGCGCTGACCCGGGCGACGTCGGCGAGGTGGGCGTTGCGGCCCAGGGTGCGCGGGCGGGGGATGGCCACCTCGACCACCTTGCGGATACGGCCGGGGCGGGGGCTCAGCACGACCACCCGGTCGGCGAGCAGCACCGCCTCGTCGATCGAGTGGGTGACGAAGACGATGGTGGGCTTGTTCTCCATGTGCACGCGCTGGAGTTCACCGGAGAGTTCCTCGCGGGTGAGCGCGTCGAGCGCGGAGAACGGCTCGTCCATCAGCATCACGCGGGGTTCGCCGATGAGCGACCGGCACAGCGACACCCGCTGCTGCATGCCGCCGGAGAGCTCGTGCGGCAGCCGCTTCTCGAAGCCGGCCAGCCCGGCCACGTCGAGCAGTTCCCGGGCCCGCTCGCGGTGCTTGGCGCGGCTCCAGCCGAAGATCTCCACCGGCAGCAGGACGTTGTCCAGCACGCTGCGCCACGGCAGCAGCGCCGGCTTCTGGAACAGCATGGCGATGTCGCGGCGAGGGCGGGTGATCGGCGTACCGGCCACGGTGATCTCGCCGGAGGTCAACGGGAGTAGCCCGGCGATCAACCGCAGCAGGGTGGACTTGCCGCAGCCGGAGCGCCCCAGGACGGCGACGAACTCGCCCTCGGCGACGTCGAGGTCGATGCCGCGCAGGGCCTCGACCTGGCCGGACCGGCCTTCGAAGGTACGCGACACCCCGGACAGTCGGATCATCTGCGGCGGACCTCCGCTGAGTGGACGGTCAGGAATTCGACAAAGGCTAGCCGCCCTGTTGACATGTCGCACCGTCCGGGGTGGCCGTCAGGTTGTATCCGTTCCGTAACCAGATACGCCTGGCGTCGCAACTGTGGGTTTCTCGTACGCTGTGCGCGCGAAGAGTCCCCTCACGAAGGCGGTGCCCGGCTTGCCCCTCCCGCCGGTACCGTCGCGACAACCCCCTCCGGTGCCAGCGGCCCCGGTCGGAAAGGACATGGTGCTACTGATGAGAAGGCTGACCCGTACGGTCGCTACGGCCGCGCTGGCCACCGCCCTCGCCCTCGTCTCCGCCTGCAGCAGCGGGTCGGACTCGTCCGACGACGCCAAGGGCGGCAAGGGCGGAGCGTTGGAGAAGGTGACCTATCTCACCTCCTTCGGTAACTTCGGCCGTGACTCCTACGCCTGGGTGGCGAAGGAGAAGGGCTTCTTCAAGGAGGCCGGTTTCGACGTCGAGATCAAGGCCGGTCAGGGTACTGGCGGCGTGATCCAGACGGTCGTCGGCGGCCAGGCGGACTTCGGGCCGATCGACCTCACCGGCGGTCTGCTCCAGCTCGGCAACGGCCAGGCGAAGGACTTCACGGCGGTGGCCGCGATCCAGCAGCGCACGATGGCGGGCATCGCCACCGTCGAGGGCAAGAACATCAACTCGCCCAAGGACCTGGAGGGCAAGAAGCTGGCCGACACCCCCGGCTCCGTGGTGCGTAACCTGTTCCCGACGTACGCCCGGCTCGCCGGCGTGGACGCCAGCAAGGTGACCTGGGTCAACGGTGAGGCGCAGGCGCTGATCGGCACGCTGGCCTCCGGTTCGGTGGACGGCATCGGCCAGTTCGTCGTCGGTCAGCCGACGATCGAGGCGGTGGCCAAGAAGAAGGCCGTCATGCTGCCGTACAGCAACGTGATGCAGGACCTCTACGGCAACGTGCTGATCACCTCCACCAAGATCGCCAAGGAGAAGCCCGAGATGGTGAAGCGGTTCACCGCTGCGCTGCTCAAGGGCCTGGAGTACAGCCTGGCGAACTCCAAGGAGGCCGGCGAGATCCTGAAGAAGAACGTCGACGCCGCCAACCCGGTGGCCGCCGCCGCCGAGCTGGACCTGATGGCCGCGTACGTCCGTTCCGGCAACTCCGGCACCGCGATCGGCACGCTGGACAGCGGCCGGGTGGCGAAGAGCATCGCGATCCTGCAGGGCGCGGGCGCGCTCAAGCAGAACATCACCCCCGAGCAGATCATCGACTTCAGCCTCGCGCCGAAGGCCTGATCGTCCGGTCGTCACCAGGGGGTACGTCCCGCCGGTCCCCGGTGGGCGTACCCCCGTCGCTCGTCGGCCCCCGGGTCGGCGGTTCACGAGGAGGACAAGATGACCGACGTCCGCTCAGCCGAGCCGGCGGTGACGGTGCCCCCACCCCCGGGCGCCGGACTCCAGGCACGTCGGGCGGGTCGGGGCGCCGGCCTGCGCGCGGGGACCGGGGCGTCGCTGCTGCCCGCGGCCGGTCTCGTGGTCGCTCTGGCGGCCTGGTGGCTGATCGCCCGGCTGGAGCTGGTCCACCCGGCCGCCCTGCCGCCGCCGGGGGACGTGCTCACCGCGTTCGTCGACAAGCCGGCCAAGATGTTGGAGCACACCTGGGCCACCCTGCTGGAGATCCTGGTCGGCTTCGTCCTGTCGGCTGGCGCCGGTGTCCTGATCGGATTGTCCCTGGCCAGTTCCCGCACGGTCGAGCGGATGTTCACTCCGCTGCTGGTCGCGGTGAACGCCGTGCCGAAGATCACCCTGGGCCCACTGCTGGTGGTGGCCCTGGGCTGGGGCCAGAAGCCGATCCTGACCATGGTGTTCCTGCTCTGCTTCTTTCCCATCGTGCTGTCCACGGCGACGGGGTTGACCACCACGCCGGCCGACCTGGCCGAGCTGGTCCGGTCGTGGAACGCCTCCCGCTGGCAGGCGTTCCGCAAGGTGCGGTTCCCGGCCGCGCTGCCGCAGATCTTCGTCGGGCTCAAGGTGGCCATGCCGCTGGCGGCCATCGGCGCGGTGATCGGTGAGTTCCAGGCCGGAGAGAGCGGACTGGGCTACGTGATCACCCAGTACGCGGGCGTCGGCGACACCGCCACCGCCTGGGCGGCGATCATGCTGGTGGCGCTGGTCAGCATCCTGCTCTACACCGCCCTCGTGCTCGTCGAGCGGATCGCGCTGCCGTGGGTACGAGAGACCACCAGCAGCCGCTGACCGTAGAAATGGCCTGCGGGAGCCTCCCGGCGGTCTGGTGGTGGTCACACATCGAGCCGGTGCCCGGGGTTCCAGCCTCGACCGTCCCGGTCGGCACCGGCAAGGTCCGCCCTGAGTCGTCCTTTGCGGAAGAGGGGACGACCCAGGGCGGGTGGGAGACCAGGCGGGCGCGAAAGGCAGTCGGAAGACCACGACGCGCTGCGTGCCGCGGTTGTCGGAAGACCGCGGCACCAGGCACGGTAGGGCCAACCCCCAACGCCGAGCACGACGAGCCGCTACCCCGCCAACCGCCAGCGCCCGTTGCGCGCGACAAGAGTGGTGAGCGCCTGCGGCATGAGGCCCGAGTGGTTGTCGGGCGTCATGCGGATCGGGCCGGAGAGGCCGTCGATCTGGGACGTCTCCAACACGTCGCGGATGCCGTCCCGGTCGACCTTCCCCGCCGGGCCGCCGGCCCGCCGTTCGGCGTCGACGATCAACTGGATCGCGTCGGCGGCGAAGGAGGAGGAACCGTTGTAGCCGCCGTAGCGGGCCGTGTAGTCCTGGAACCACTGCCGCCGGGCCGCCTTGGCCGGCGTGGTGGCGATCACGTCGTCGATCACCATGGTCTGGGTGAAGATCATCGTGGCCTTCTCGGTGGCTCGGGCTGCCGCGCCGAGGAAGAGGTCCCCGGCCGCGCCCGCGTCGAAGAACAGCGACCCGCGGAACGCGGCCTGCTGAGCGCTGGTCGCGGCCAGCGCGGCCTGCTCCGGCGGAGTCCAGACGACCAGCGCGTCGGGCTTGAGCTTGGCGAGCTTGCCGACCTGCTGACTGACCTCGGTGTCGGTGGTCTTCACCGACTCCTCGCCGGCCACCTTGATGGTGGCCTTGCCCAACTCGCGACGCAGCGCGAGCACGCCCTCGCGGCCGTAGTCGTCGTTGCTGGCGAGCAGGGCCACCTTCCGGACGTTCTTGCGGCGCAGTTCGGTGGTGAGCGCGGAGGCACTGTCGGCTGCGTTCGGGCCCAGCTTGAACACGTAGCGCCGGTCGGCGACCGGGCTCGAGATCGCCCCGGAAGCGGCGAGCGCAATGGTGGGAATCCGCTTTTCGTTGATGACGCCGACCGCGCCGACCGCGCATTCGTTACAACCGCCCATGACGATCGCGCTGACCCGGGAATCGCTGCTGAAGTCGGCGATGTTGCGCAGTGACTCGGCGGCGTCGGAACGGTTGTCCTTCACCTTCAGGTCGATCTTCCGGCCGTTCAGTGCTCCGGAGGAGTTCAACTGGTCCCTCTTGAGTTCCAGCGCGCGCTGGTATGCCCGGCCCATTGGCGCGGCGGCACCGGAGAGTTCGAGGTCGGCGGCGATCACGATCGGACTCGTGTCCTGCTCCGCCCCGCCGAACTGGCAGCCGGTGAGCGTGGTGGCCACTAAGGCCGATGCGAGCGCCGCGATGGTCGCGGAGCGGATGGGGCTCAACTCAGTCCTCCAGGTGCGGGCGCGGGCGCAGCCCGGTCACCGCCGCTAATCCGTCCTCAGTGGAGCACGGGATCTCGTCTGCCGTACGGTGTGTGTGCGCGAAGCCTGCAAAACCTTGCCAATGGCCGGCGCTGTGGTCAAGCGCGGACCCCGGTTGCATTTTCGGGACGGTCATCCCACATGCTGGGGTAACGCAATGTTTGCAAAACCTCACTCTGTATACACGCGTGACCACTCTGGAGTTACATGCCCTGTTCAGGGGCCTGCGGAAATGAAGGTATCAGTTGACCGGATCAAGGGTTCCGCGCCGTCCGACCGTTTCCTACCTCACTGCGGCTTCCCAAACACGATCTTCTCTGATGAAATCGCGGCCGTGCCGCGCGTGGTCCCCTCCGCTCCCGGCACGGCTCGGCGGGTCAGGCGGGGAAGAAACGACGGAGGCGATGTCGTGAGCACCGGACCGACGACCCTGCCCGCGCTCGGCGGCGATGCCGGGCGTACGCGCCGGCGCCTGCCGAGACTGCGGGACACCCGGATTCGGTCCAAGTTGGCGCTGATCCTGGTCGTTCCGGTGGCCGCGGTGATCGCGCTGGCCACCGTCCGACTCATCTCCGTGGGCGAGGGCGCCTACGACGCCACCCGGGCCCGGTCGCTCACCGCGCTCGCCATCGACGTCAGCGCGCTGACCCAGGATCTCCAGGCCGAGCGGATGGCAGCGGCGGCCTACCTGGCCGCTCCGCAGCAGCCGGCCGACGCGTACAACCTGCGGGTACGCCAGACGCAGCAGCGGGTGGACGAGTACCGCGCCGAGCGCGACCGGATCGGCGAGGCGCCGGCGGCGCTGCGCGACCGGCTGGCGGCGATCGACGACCACCTGGCCACCCTGGACGGCACCCGTCAGGAGGTGCTGGACCGCCGGCAGATGGCGGTCGCCGAGGCGGTGCTGCGCTACGGCGTGATCCTCACCGACCTGATCAGCTACGGCGACGGGCTGGCCCAGCTACCCGGCGACGAGAGCCTGTCGGACAGCCGCCGGGCGGTCGCCGCGTTCGCCCGCGCCAAGGCCTCCGTCGCCGAGGAGGAGGCGGTCGCCTTTACCGCGCTGACCGCCGGCGAGCTCGACCCGGAGCAGTTCTCCTCCTTCGTGGCCACGCTGACCAGCCAGCAGGAGGCACTTGTCGCCTTCTCGCTCGCCGCCGACCCCGTGCAGCGGGCTCTGGTCGACAGCACCGTCTCCGGTGACGCGGTCGGCCTCTCCGACCGGGTCGCCAGCGACATCACCCGCTCGGTCGGGCAGCGTCCGCTGGTGAGCACACAGGACGCCACCGCGGCCATCGGCGCCGTCAACGACCTGATGCGCTGGGCCGAGATCCAACTCCAGGACCGGCTGCTCGAGCAGGCCGACGAGGCGCGCTCGAACGTCATCCGGCAGGCCGTGGTCGAGTCGATCCTGGTGCTGCTCACCCTGATCATCGCCGTGTCGCTGGCCGTGGTGCTGGCCCGGTCGCTGAACCACTCGCTGCGCCGCCTGCGCGAGGGCGCGCTCTCGGTGGCCAACCACGACCTCCCCGACGCCGTGCAGCGACTGCAGAACATGGGCAGCGTCGGTGACGGCGGCGTGGACGAGATCGTCCGGCAGGTGCGGGACCCGATCCAGCTCAACAGCCGCGACGAGGTCGGCCAGGTGGCCTCGGCCTTCAACGTCGTCCACCGCGAGGCGGTGCGGGTCGCCGCCGAACAGGCCGCGCTGCGGACCAGCGTCTCGGCGATGTTCCTCAACCTGGCCCGCCGCAGTCAGACCCTGGTCGACCGGATGATCGGCGAGCTGGACGCGATCGAGCGCGGCGAGGAGGACCCGAAGCGGCTGGCCCAGCTCTTCGAGTTGGACCACCTCGCCACCCGAATGCGCCGCAACGACGAGAACCTGCTGGTCCTGGCCGGCGCCGACTCGGCCGTACCGCGCCGCGACGACGCGCTGGTCGTGGACGTGCTGCGCGCCGCGCAGTCCGAGGTGGAGCTCTACAACCGCATCGAGTTCGGCACCGTCGACACCGACATCTCGGTGGCCGCGCACGCGGTCAACGACGTGGTACGTCTCGTCGCCGAACTGCTCGACAACGCCACCCGGTTCTCGCCGCCGAACACCAGTGTCGTCGCCGACGGTCGCCGCATCCGCGACTACGTGCTGATCCAGATCGAGGACCGTGGGCTCGGCCTCACCGACGAGCAGCTCGACTCGCTCAACCGCCGGCTGGCCGCCCCGCCGAGCGTGGACGTCGC
Source organism: Micromonospora sp. DT4 (assembly GCF_049841675.1). Lineage (NCBI taxonomy): Bacteria > Bacillati > Actinomycetota > Actinomycetes > Micromonosporales > Micromonosporaceae > Micromonospora > Micromonospora sp. DT4. Next base: position 19,323 of record NZ_JBNCKT010000008.1, on the reverse strand, counting down.
CGCGTTCCGGCTGATGGGTCTGGCCGTGGTGAGCCGGCTCGCCTCCCGCTACGGCATCCGGGTGGAGCTGCGCCGCAACGTCGAGGGCGGCACGGTCGCCCAGGTGACGCTGCCCGCCGCCACCGTGATCCTGCCCAGCAGCCGGGGTCGCGAGCAGGCGCTCACCCGTCCGCGGCAGCCGTTGGCGGTCGAGCAGACGCCGCTCACGCCGGTCGGCCACACCGAGCCGTACGCCGGCGCGACCGCCTCGGCGGCGACGCTGCCCGACCAGTGGCGGACCAACGCCCCGGCCCCCGCGCAGTGGCAGTCCCCGCTCCACGCGCGTGACACCGCCCCGGCCGTGCAGGCCGGCGGTTTCACCGGGGCACGCCCGACGGTGCCGCCCGCCGCCGCGCCGGCCGCTCCGGTGCCACCCGCGCGACCGGCCTACGGAAACGGCGTCGCCTCGGCGGGCAGCCCCACCGTGGCGTACCCGACGATCGACGGGCTGCCCCGGCGGGCCGCGACGGCCGACACCACGGACGGCCGGAGCGCGCCGGTGCTGCCGGTCGGGCCGGTCGCCGGGCCGGGCGCGGTCGCCCCGCCGGCACCCTCCGCCCCGCCGGCACCGCTCGCCCCGCCGGCACTGCCCGCGACGCCGCGCGTGCAGCCCGCCGCGCCGGTCAGCACGCGGCCGGAGTTCCCCGCCGAGGCGCCGATCTTCCGGGAGATGGAGGCGGTCTGGTTCCGGTCGCACGGCGACGCCGCCACCGCGATCTTCACCCGGCCGCAGTTCGACACGCCGCCCGCACCCGCCGACACCGGCTCGCGCGCGACCAACGGTGTTCCGTCGACCGCCGCGTCCGCGCCGGCCCGACCGTCGCTGCCCACCCGAACCCCGGGCAGTTCCGAGGGCACCGGAGCACAGAGCATGGGCAGCATGGACGGATTCGGCACCGCGAAGACCGGTGGTCGTGGCGCCTCGACACCGACACCACCACCGTCGTACACCCCGCCGCCGGCCGCCCCGACGGCGCCGGTTGCCGCCCCCGCGCCGACCGCGGCCCCGTCGGCCCCGGACCCGAACGCCTGGCGGACGGCCGCCGACGAGGGGTGGACGCTGGCCAGCCGGGCCGCCGAGCCGGCTGCCGCCGGCACCACCCGCTCGGGTCTGCCCAAGCGGGTGCCGCAGGCGCAGCTCGTGCCGGGCGGCATCGAACCCAAGGGTGGTCGGGACCGCAGCCGGCGGACCCCCGACGAAGTCCGCGGCCTGTTGTCGGCCTACCACCGCGGCGTGCAGCGCGGTCGGACGGCCGGTACGGAACTGAACAGCACCTCGACCAAGGAGAGCCGATGAACAGGCCAGCTGCCATGCAGGACATGGGTTGGCTGCTCACCAACTTCGCCGACAGCGTGGCGGGTATCGCCCACGTGGTGGCGGTGTCCGCCGACGGGTTGCTGCTTGCTTCCTCCCGGGACCTGCCGGGGGACCGGGCGGACCAGCTCGCCGCGATCACCTCCGGAGTGGTGAGCCTGACCGAGGGCGCGGCACGGATGTTCAGCGCGGGCGGGGTGTTGCAGACCGTCATCGAGATGGACAGCGGTTACCTCTTCCTCATGTCGATCAGCGACGGTTCGTCGATGGCCGTGCTGGCCGCGCGGAGCTGCGACGTGGGCCAGGTGGGCTACGAGATGGCTCTGCTGGTGGAGCGGGTAGGCGCCGCGCTGGTGCCGCTGCGACGGGACGCGGTGCGTTCTTAGCGCCGCGAGCCGGCGTGCGGACCGCGCGCCGGAACAGGGAGGGGAGACGGTGTGCGCCGGCTCCGCGGGGGACGAGGAGGTGATCGGGGATGGACCAACGACGCGCTGACCCGCGCGGCGCTCTGGTACGCCCGTACGCGGTCACCCGTGGTCGTACCGAGCCCCGGCAGGACATCGCTCTGGAGGCGGTCCTCACCTCCTCTCCCACCCAGGTTGCCGAGTCCCGTTTCGCGGGGCACGACAAACACCGCATCGCCACGGTCTGCGAGGGCCGTGCACAGTCGCTGGCGGAGATCGCCGCGTACACCCGGATGCCGCTGGGCGTCGCCCGGGTACTGGTCGCCGACATGGTGGCCGAGAGCCTGCTGACGTTACACACTGCTGCTCCCGCCGAGGGGTTCGAGGAGCGGATGGAACTGCTTGGAAGGGTGCTAAGTGGACTTCGCAGGCTATGACCCCGCTGGGGGGCGGCCGAGCCGGGGAATCGTCTCCGCGAAGATCGTCGTCGCGGGCGGTTTCGGCGTCGGCAAGACGACCCTGGTCGGCGCGATCTCCGAGATCACGCCGCTGACGACCGAGGCGGTGATGACCGCGGCCGGCGTCGGTATCGACGATCCGTCCAAGGTGCCCGGCAAGGAGACCACCACGGTCGCCATGGACTTCGGCCGTATCACCATGGCCCAGGACCTGATCCTGTACCTGTTCGGTACGCCGGGTCAGACCCGTTTCTGGTTCATGTGGGACGAGATCATCCGAGGCGCCGTGGGTGCCGCCGTCCTGGTGGACACGCGCCGGATCACCGACGCGTTCGCCCCGCTGGACTACTTCGAGAACCGCAATCTGCCGTACGTGGTGGCGCTGAACAACTTCGACGGCGCTCAACAGTACGAGCTGGAGGAGGTCCGCGAGGCGCTGGCCATCTCGCCGCAGGTGCCGCTGGTGATGACCGACGCCCGGCACCGGGATTCGGTCAAGCAGGTCCTGGTGACGGTGGTCGAGCACGCCATGCTCCGGCTCCAGGCCGAGCACGGTCGGGGCTTCCCCACGCCGGTCGGCTGACCCGCCTGGCCACGGTCGGCTGACCCGCCTGGTCACGGTCGGCTGACCCGCCGCCTGGTCACGGTCGGCGGCGACAGCCGGCCGTGGCGCGTTCAGTCGACGCTGAGCCGGTAGCCGCGCTTCACCACGGTCTGCACCACCCGGGGCGCGCGCAGGCCGGCCCGCAGCCGGGCGACGGCCATCTCCACGGCGTGCTCGTCCGCGCCCCGGGGCAGCGTCCGTAGCAGCGCCGTGCGGGACAGCACCCGGCCCGGGGACTGCGCCAGCGCCCGCAGCACCGCCATCGGGGCGGGAGCCAGAGGCCGCAGCTCGCCGTCGATCACCGCGGCGTGTCCGCGCAACGTGAGCAGATGGCCCCCGGCCTTGAACGTCACGGTCCGGCGGGGCAGCTCGTCGACGATGGTGCGTACCAGGGCGCCCAGCCGGGCCCGACCGGGCGCGCTCACCGGCACCCCGTGCCGGAGCAACGGCTCGGCGGTCACCGCACCTACGCAGCTCGCCAGCACGTCGTTGCGGAACGCGGACACCACCGCGTCGGTACGGTCGCCAGCGGCCCGCAGCAGCGCCTCGACTGCCGGCGCGGACGTGAACGTCACCGCGTCCACCAGCCGGCCGGCGATCAGGTCGACCAGCCGGTGCAGCGGTGCCGGGTCCGTCGGAGGTGCCCACCGGTAGACCGGCACCTCGATCACCGTGGCGCCGGCCGCCTCCAGCGCGAGGGTGCACTCGGGCTGCCGCTCGCCGTGCAGCTGCATGGCGATCACCTGCCCGGCCACGCCCCGCCGGCGCAGGTGGTCGACCACCTCGTCGCAGCTCTCCGACGCCGGTGACCACTGGTCGTGCAGCCCGGCCGCACGGATCGCGCCGCGCGCCTTGGGACCCCGGGCGACGACGTACGAGCTGGCGAGCACCGAACGCAGCGGCTCGGCCAGGCCCCACCCCTCGGCCGCCTCCAGCCACCCGCGCATCCCGATGCCCGTGTTGGCCATCAGGATGTCGGGTGGCTGGTCGAGACAGGCCCGGGTCGCCTCGCGCAGTTCGGTGTCGTCGGACAGCGGCACGATCCGCAGCGCCGGGGCGAGCACCACGCGTGCGCCCCGGCGTTCGAGCAGCGCGGCCAACTCGTCGCGCCGCCGGTCGGCGGTCACCCCGATGGTGAAGCCGGCCAGTTCTTCCCGCATCATTCCTCCCGTCGCAACCGCACCTCGACGATCCCGTCGTGGCAGCGCGTGTCGTGCCGGGCCACGGCCACCCCGGGCAGGTCGAGGCATTCGCCGGTGCGCAGGTCGTACACCTGCTTGTGCAGCGGCGAGGCGACCGTCGGCACGCCGCCGCGGCTGCCCACGATGCCCCGGGACAGCACGTACGCGCCGGAGACCGGGTCGCGGTTGTCGATCGCGAACAGCCCGTCCACGGTGTGGAAGAGGGCGACCTGCACGCCGTCGACGAGGGCGGCGACACCCCGCTCCGGTTCCAGCCGGTCGAGGGGGCAGACCGCGATCCAGGCGAGTGTGGTCATCGTGGGGCTCATCGCCGTACCTCCGGAAGGCCGAGCGTGACGGGACGACGGCCGGGACCGTCGGGTGGGGTACCGCCGCGTGCCGGCACCGGCTGGCCGCGTTCCACGGCGAAGCTGATCGACGGATCGGGCACGTCGGGGGCGTTGACGAAGGAGGTGTAGCGGCGCAACCGCTCGGGGTCGTCCAGCACGTCGCGCCACTCGTCGGAGTACGACGCCACGTGCCGGGACATGGCCTCGTCCAGGTCGGCGCAGATGCCCAGCGAGTCGTCCACGATCACGGCGCGCAGGTGGTCCAGGCCGCCGTCCATGGCCTCGATCCAGCCGGCCGTGCGTTGCAGCCGGTCGGCGGTGCGGATGTAGTAGATGAGGAACCGGTCGATGAGCGTGACCAGCTCCTCGGTGGACAGGTCGGTGGCGAACAAGTCGGCGTGCCGGGGCCGGAACCCGCCATTGCCGCCGACGTAGAGGTTCCAGCCCGTCTCGGTGGCGATGATGCCGAAGTCCTTGCTGCGCGCCTCGGCGCACTCCCGGGCGCAGCCGGAGACCGCCGACTTGAGCTTGTGCGGCGCGCGCAGCCCGCGGTAGCGCAGCTCCAGCGCCACGGCCAGCCCCACCGAATCCTGTACGCCGTACCGGCACCAGGTCTCGCCGACGCAGGACTTCACCGTGCGCAGCGCCTTGCCGTAGGCGTGGCCGGACTCGAAACCGGCGTCCACCAGCCGTCGCCAGATCCGCGGTAGCTGCTCCACCCGGGCGCCGAACAGGTCGATCCGCTGGCCACCGGTGATCTTCGTGTAGAGCTGGAAGTCCCGGGCGACCTCGCCGATCACGATCAGCTTCTCCGGGGTGATCTCGCCGCCCGGGATGCGGGGCACCACCGAGTAACTGCCGTCGCGTTGCAGGTTGGCCAGGAAGTGGTCGTTGGTGTCCTGGAGGGACGCCTGCTCTCCGTCGAGCACGTGCCCGCTGCCCAGGGAGGCCAGGATCGAGGCCACCACGGGTTTGCAGATGTCGCAGCCGCGTCCCCGACCGTGCTCGGCGACCAGCCGGGAGAACGTGCGGATGCCGCGTACGCGCACGATCTCGAACAGCTCCCGGCGGCTCACGTCGAAGTGCTCGCACAGCGCGGTGGACTGTGCCACCCCGGCCGCGTCCAGGAGCTGCTTCAGCATCGGCACGCAGGACCCGCAGCTCGTGCCCGCCCTGGTGCACGCCTTCAACGACGGCACGTCCGCACAACCACTCGCGATGGCGGCGTCCACGTCGCCCCGGGTCACCGCGTTGCAGGAGCAGACCTGCGCGGTGGCGGGCAGCGCCCCGGCGTCCGCGCCGCCGCCGTCGGGGGCGAGCAGGGCCAGCGGCGGTGCCGGCAGCGGGCCACCCACGCTGGCCCGCAGCGTCGGGTAGGCGCTGGCGTCGCCCACCAGCACCCCACCGAGCAGGGTGTGCGCGTCGTCGGAGAGGACCAGCTTCGCGTACACCCGGGTGGCCGGGTCGGTGAACGTGACGTCCAGGCAGCCCTCGGTGGTGCCGTGCGCGTCACCGAACGACGCCACGTCCACCCCGAGCAGCTTCAGCTTGGTGGCGGTGTCCGCGCCCGGGAAGGTCGCCGCGCCGCCGACCAGCCGGTCGGCCACCACCTCGGCCGTCGCGTACCCCGGGGCCACCAGGCCGTGACAGGTGCCGTCGACCGCCGCGCACTCGCCGACGGCCCAGACGTGCTCGTCGGCGCTGCGGCAGGTCTCGTCGACCAGCACGCCGCCGCGCGGACCCAACGGCAGGCCGGCGGCTCGCGCCAGCTCGTCGCGGGGCCGGATGCCGGCGGCCACCACGACCAGTTCGGCGTCGACCACCCGGCCGTCGGACAGCTCCAGGGCGGCGACCGCGCCGTCGGCCCCGGCGCGGATCGCCGTGGTGGCGACCCCGAGGTGGGTACGCACACCCAGCTCCTCGACGTAGCGGCGCAGCATCGCGCCGCCGGCCTGGTCCACCTGCACCGGCATCAGCCGGGGCGCGAACTCGACCACGTCGGTGCTCAGGCCCAGCAGGCGCAGGGCGTTCGCCGCCTCCAACCCGAGCAGCCCACCGCCGATCACCGCGCCGACCCGCCGACCCCGCGCGTACTCCCGGATCGCCGCCAGGTCGTCCAACGTCCGGTAGACGAAGACCCCGGGCAGGTCGGCCCCGGGGACCGGCGGTACGAACGGGTACGACCCGGTGGCCAGCACCAGCGCGTCGTAGCCGTACTCGCCCTCGGCGGTGGTCACCACCCGCCGGCCACGGTCGATGGCGGTGACCGGTTCACCGAGGCGCAGCCGCACCCCGTCGTGCGGGGTGTGCACGTTCAGCTCGTCCTCGCTCACCCCGTCGAAGTACGCCGAGAGCCGCACCCGGTCGTACGCCGGACGCCCCTCCTCGGCCAGCACCGTCACCCGCCAGTGGCCCTGCGGATCACGGGCGCGCAGCGCGTCGACGAAGCGCTGTCCCACCATGCCGTTACCGACGACGACCAGGTCTGCGCCGTTCATCACGTCACCTCCACCGATTCCGCTTCGGACAGCCAGTCGACGATGCCGCCGACCGCATCGCGGCATCCGCCGCATCCCGTGCCGGCCCGGGTGCCCGCCACCACCGCGTCGACCGTCCGCGCGCCCGAGCGCCAGCAGCGCACCAACGCGCCCTTGGTCACGGTGTTGCACTGGCAGACGACGGCCGCGTCCGGCATCAGCGCCGGTGACGCGCTCGGCGCCGCGACGGCCCCGCCGAGCGCCCGACCCAGCAGCAGGGCCCGCCGGTCGGCCGGCACCGGGTGACCCCGGTCGAAGAGTTGGATCACCGTGCCGATCGCCGGGTTGTCGCCGAGCAGGATCGCGCCGATCAACCGCTCGTCACGGATGCGCAGCCGGGCGTACGTGCCCCGGGTCGGGTCGGTGAACGTCAACTCCTCGCCCGGTCCGCCGTTCGCCGCGTCGCCCATCGCGGCCAGGTCGATCCCGGCCGCCTTGAGCCGGGTCACCACCGGGCGGGGCCGGTAACGGGCGAGCGGGTCCGTGCCGGTCAGCACGTCGGCGAGCACCCGGGCCTGGGCCCAGGCGGGCGCGACCAGCCCGGTGAGCGTTCCGTCGTGCTCGGCGCAGTCGCCGACCGCCGAGACGGACCGGTCGCTGGTGCGCAGCCGGTCGTCCACCACCACGCCGCGTCGCACGGTGAGCCCGGCGGCCTGCGCGAGGGCGGTGTCCGGGCGTACCCCGCAGGAGAGCACCAGCAGGTCGGCGTGCAGTGACCGGCCGTCGGCCAGGTCGAGACGGACGCCGGTGTCGTCCGCCACCACCCCGGTCGCCGGTACCCCGAGCTGGATGGTGACGCCGAGACTGGCGAGCGTGCCGGCCAGCACCGTGCCGGCCGCGGGATCGAGCTGCCGCTCCATCAGGTGGTTGGTCGGGTGCACCACGGTGGTGGCCAGTCCGCGCGTGGCCAGGCCCCGGGCGGCCTCCAGCCCGAGCAGGCCGCCGCCGAGCACGATCGCGGCGCGTGCGCCCCGGGCCACGGCCAGGATGCGGCGGCAGTCGTCCAGGGTCCGGAAGGGGACGACCCGCTGCGGCAGGTCGGCCGGGTCGAGGCCGGGCAGGGGCGGCACCACCGCCCGCGCGCCGGTGGCCAGCACCAGGTGGTCGTAGGCGATCCGTTCGCCGTCGGCCGTGCGGACCTCGCGGGCCGTCCGGTCCAGCGCGGTCACCGGCACGCCGGAGCGCAGGTCGATGCCGTGCCCCGCGGCCTCGGTCAGCTCCACGTCCGGCTCGCCGATACGGCCCGCCAGCAGCGTGGACAGCATGATCCGGTTGTACGCGCGGTGCGGTTCCGCCCCGAGGACGGTGACCTTGCGGTCACCCTCGCGGGCGTGCAGCTCGGCCGCGAGCCGGGCACCGGCCATGCCGTTGCCGACGATCACCACCCGGGCGGTCATGCCTTCTCCACCCGGACCGCGCAGATCTTGAACTCGGGCATCCCGGAGATCGGGTCCACCGCGTCGTTGGTCACCGAGTTGGCCCGCCCGGCGCCGGGCCAGTGGAACGGCGCGAAGACCGTGTCCGGCCGGATGCCCGAGCTGAGCCGGGCCGGGGCATTCAGCTCGCCCCGGCGGGACGTGACCCGCACCGGGTCGCCGTCGTCGATGCCCAACCGGGCGGCCAGGTCGGGATGCAGCTCGACGAACGCCTCGGCTGCGGCCCGACGCAGCGCCGGCACGCGCCGGGTCTGCGTGCCGGACTGGTACTGGGCCAGCACCCGGCCGGTGGTGAAGTGCAGCGGGTACGTGGCGCACACCTCCTCGGCGGCCGGCCGGTGGTCGACGGGGTGGAACCGGGCCCGGCCGTCCGGGGTGGCGAACGCGTCGGCGAAGAGTCGTGGCGTGTCCGGCCCGTCCTCGCTCGGGCAGGGCCAGTGGACGCCGTCGGCGGCGTCGATGCGGTCCCAGGTGATCCCGGCGTAGTCGGCGATGCCGCCCGCGGAGGCGCGGCGCAGCTCGCCGAAGACGGTGGCCGGGTCGGTCGGGAAACGCGCCGCCGCCGTCTCGGCGTCGCCCAACCTGGTCGCCAGGTCGGCGAGGATGGACAGGTCGGTGCGGACGCCCGGTGGTGGCGGACGCAGCGCGCGTCGCCGCAGCACCCGGCCCTCCAGATTGGTCATCGTGCCGTCCTCCTCGGCCCACTGCGCGGTGGGCAGCACCACGTCGGCCAGCGCTGCTGTCTCGGAGAGCAGAAGGTCGGCCACGACCAGCAGGTCGAGGTCGCGCAGCCGACCCTCGATCCGGGCGGCCCGGGGAGCGGAGACCACCGGGTTCGAGCCGAACACCAGCAGTGCCCGGGGACCGTTGGTGGTGCCGAGCGAATCGAGCAGCTGGTACGCCGGCACACCGGGACCGGGTAGCTCGTCGGCCGGTACGCCCCAGACGCCGGCGACGTGCTCCCGGGCCACCGGGTCGTCGATCTTGCGATAGCCGGGGAGCTGGTCGGCCTTCTGCCCGTGCTCCCGCCCGCCCTGACCGTTGCCCTGGCCGGTGAGGCAGCCGTACCCGGAGCCGGGGCGGCCGGGCAGGCCCAGCGCGAGGGCCAGGTTGACGTACGCGGTGACGGTGTCGACGCCCTTGGCGTGCTGCTCCGCCCCGCGCGCGGTCAGGATGATCACCCGACCGCCGGTGCCCAACGCGCGGGCGGTCGCCTCGAGGTCGGCCACCGGCACGCCGGAGAGCTGTTCCGCGCGGGCCGGCCACCAGGCGGCGACGCTGCGGCGGACCGCGTCGAAGCCGGTGGTGCGCTCGGCCACGTACGCCTGGTCGACCCAGCCCTCGGTGAGCGCGATGTGCAGCAGCGCGTTGGCCACCGCGAGGTCGGTGCCGGGCAGCGGTTGCAGGTGCAGGTCGGCCTGGCGCGCGGTGGCGGTGACGCGGGGGTCGACCACGATGAGCTGCCCGCCGCCCTGGCGCTGCTCGGTGAGCCAGCGCACCAGCGGTGGCATGGTCTCCGCCGGGTTGGCGCCGACCAGCAGCAGCGTGTCGGCCTGGCCCAGGTCGGCCAGTGGGAACGGCAGTCCCTGGTCGACACCGAAGGCCCGCATCCCGGCGGCGGCCGCCGAGGACATGCAGAACCGTCCGTTGTAGTCGATGTTGCGGGTGCGCAGCGCGACCCGGGCGAACTTCCCCAGCGCGTACGCCTTCTCGTTGGTCAGCCCGCCGCCGCCGAAGACCGCGACCGCGTCCCGGCCGGAGCTGTCCTGGATCGCGCGTACGCCCGCGGCGACCCGGTCGAGCGCGGTGTCCCAGGTCGACGGGCGCAGCTCGCCGCTGGCCGGGTCGCGCACCAGCGGAGTGGTCAGCCGTTCCGGGTGGTCGAGTAGTTCGGCGGCGGTCCAGCCCTTCTGGCACAGCCCGCCCCGGTTGGTGGGGAACTGACGGGGGAGCACGCTCACCCCGGTGTCGTCCTCGCGCAGCGTCATCCCGCACTGGAGGGCGCAGTACGGGCAGTGCGTCGCCACCTCCCGGGGCGTCCGCCCCGATCCAGTTGCCGGCCATGCACCGTCTGTCATGTCGGCAAAGCGTGCCGCCGGGCAGTTTCCAGTCCGGGTCCCTTCTGTTTCGGTCCTGTCAAGTGGGCCTCACACCGCACCGGGGCAGCGGGCGTGACGGGTAGGTGACGGCGGTGACCGACAGTCACCCCTCCAGGTCGGCGCGGTTCGGTGGGCGGGACAGCGACAGCCAGCCCAGAAACCGGGCGTGAAGTGCCCGCAGGTCAGGACGAACGCCCAGGGCGTACAGGTCGTCAACCGCGTCTTGCATATTCGCTCCCAGGTAGAACGCCAGGGCGATCGAATGGCCGTAGAACTCGGTCGCGAGGTGAAGCTGTGCAGGCGGGCACGGCCAGGGAGCGGCACAGTTGCGGCAGAGCCACGCCGGGCGCATCGGATGGTGCGGGCGAGGTTGGCGGGTCATCGGACACGCACCGGACCGCGCTTGACGGGAGTGCGGGTGGTCGAGCGACGGGCCGCCGGGGCGGACGTGTCCGGCCAGATCAGGCCCACGGGCATCACGAACAGGGACCGGCGCGCGACCGCGTCGCCATTCGGGGCCAGCTCGTAAGCGTCGATCCACAGCCACCCGTCGTACGTCGGCCAGTCGAGCACGCGAATCACGCGGACGAAGATCGGGCGCAGGAACTGCACACTCGCGGCACGCGTCAGGTGCAGCACGTCACCCGCGTGCGGCTTCCGCGGTGTGGGCTTCGGCGTGGGTCTCCGATGCGGCGGCTTGTCCGGCACGGCGCTCTCCCCTGGTCGTCACTCTGGAAAGGGGCCGCCCCGCGATGCCCACCCATGGAGATCTTGGACAGTTTCCGTTACGTGAGAACGGAAACTGTCCAAGATCTGGATGGGTCAGGGGCGGCCCCGATACGAACGCGTCCGCCGGGTTGTGGTCCCTACCGGCCGCGCCGCCTGATCCCACCTTGCGGGCAGTGATGGGACAAGAACAGCCCGTAGCGATATGGTCGCGAGACATTCCGCGCATCCGATGGAGGAAGTCGTGAACGATGCGCTACGCGCCGCGCTAGCAGAGACGGGGCATTCGATTGAGTCCCTGGCAGGGCTGGTCGGGGTCGATCGGAAGACGGTCGCGCGCTGGCTGAACCACGACCATATTCCCCACCCTCGACACCGGGAGGCGGCGGCGAGTGCGCTCCGACGGCCCATAGGGGACATCTGGCCGGACACTTCAAGACGCCGCGAGCCAATTTGGTTCCGACCATGGCAAGAGATTGAGCGCGAGGCGATCTCGCTGCGGTCGTTTCAGTCGACCGTCCTCCCCGGCCTCCTCCAGACCGAGGCATATGCCCGCGCCGTGCTCGCCGGAGCCGACGTCATCGCCCGCAGCGACGTCGAGCGACACTTGGCCTCACGGCTCGCCCGGCAAAGCGTCCTGACCCGTGAAGACCCGCCACACTTCACCGCCGTTGTCGACGAAGCCGTGTTGCGGCGGCCGGTCGGTGGACGCGCCACCATGCGTGAGCAGGTACGGGCCCTCGTCACCGCGTGCGGGGCCCCGCACGTCCGCGTGCACATCGTTCCCTCCACGGTTGGCGCGTACGCTGGCCTGAACGGTCCCTTCGTGATCGCCGTAGGGTCCGAGCATCGGATTGCGGGCTACCTCGACAATCAGCTTCAGGGGCAGGTTGTTACCAGCGCAGAGGACATAGCGGCGATGCTGGCCGCGTGGGAGAACGTGCGCGGTGAGGCGTTGTCCCACTGGCAATCCGTCGATCTACTTACGGAGATGGCGAAGACATGGAACTGACCGGCGCGCAGTGGCGTAAGAGCACCCGCAGCAGCGGCAATGGCGGCGACTGCGTCGAGGTTGCGGACAACCTGCCTGGCATCGTCGGTGTGCGGGACTCGAAGGACCCGGCAGGGCCGGCATTGGTGTTCGGGCCCGCGGCTTGGCGGACCTTCGTCGGTATGGCGAAGGCTCACGACCCGGCCTGAACAGCCTGACGCAGCAAGCCCCCGGCTCCTGAGACCCACTGAGGGCGCCGGGGCTTTTGCGTGTCCGGGGTCGGCGGCGTTGGCCAATCGGCGCTTATAATATGGGAAAGTTGTCTCAAAATTCGGGAGTAGCGTCATGGGCGTGGCGGACGTTTTCGACGCGGTGGCCGGCACCTACGACGAGGCGCGACGGCGGCTGGTGGCCTGCTTCGACGCCTTCTACGGCACGGCTGTCGAGGTGGCTACGCCACCGCTGCGTGCCGCGCTGTCGGCCGGGCGTACCCCTGAGGTGCTGGACCTGGGTGCGGGGACCGGGCTGCTCTCGCTCCTGCTGGCCGCGGCGGTGCCCGGGGTCCGATTGACCCTTGTGGACGCCGCGCCGGCGATGCTCGCCCGCGCCACCGACGAGCTGTCAGCCCGGTCGGTGCCGCACCGGACGGTCCAGGCCGACCTGTCCGACGAGTTGCCGTCCGGCCGGTACGACGCCGTGGTGAGTGCGCTGGCGATCCACCACCTGGACGACGCCGGCAAGCGGGCGCTCTACCGGCGGGCCGCCGCCGCCCTGACGCCCGGTGGGGTGTTCGTCAACGCCGAGCAGGTCGCCGGCCCGACTCCCGCGCTCGACCGGCGCTACGACGAGGTGTGGATGGCGCGGATCACCGAGTTGGGGTCGTCGCCGGAGGAGATCGCCGCGTCCCGGGAACGGATGCGCTACGACCGTCCGGCGACCGTCGCCGACCAGTGCCGATGGCTCGACGAGGCCGGCCTGGTCGACGTCGACTGCTACTTCAAGGAGTGGCGTTTCGCGGTGTTCGGCGGACGTGCCCGCTGACGATATGCACGTTTCGACACCCGGCAGCGAGCCGACCACCGCGTGGATGACTGACAGTCATACTGCTGGGTAGTCTCAGCGGCATGACTGCCAAGGTGACGCTCTCGTTCACGGACGAGACGATCGAGGAGGCGCGGCGGTTCGCCAAGCGCGAGGGGCTGTCGCTCTCCGCGTGGATGGACCAGGCCGCCCGCGAGAAGGCGCTGCGCGAGGTCTTCACCGCGCACGCCGCCGCCGTGGGCCGCGCCGGCCTGGACCTGGAGTCCGCCGCCCTCGCCGACGCCCGCGAGGTGGGCATGGTCAACGACTTGTTCTCCGACGGACGGCCGCGTGCTGCGTAGGGGTGAGGTCTGGCGCATCGAGGGCGCCCGGGAACGCCTCGGCCTGGTGATCAGCTCGGATGTCTACAACTCCACCGACGTGCCCATCGTGATAGTGGTCGAGGTGGTCGAGGAGTCGCTGCTGCGAGACTCGCCGCTCGCCGTGTCGATGGGCCGGTACGTGGTGATGCCCGACCGGATCTCCTCGCCCATGAAGAAGTGGTTCACCAGTTGCGTGGATGTCGCGGACACCGACACGATGCTCCGGGTCGGCCGCGCCCTGCGCATCCTCCAGCAGCTCTGACTGCCGCGACAGCGGCTCTGACCCCGCAGCCGGGCGGCGCGCTCACGACCGGCCCCGGCCGGTGGTGCGGTAGCCGTTTCCGGCCCGACCCACAATCCGGCCCTGCGGGGTAACCGGGCGTTCCTAGCGTTCCTCCTCGTCACACCGACGAGGAGGAGTCGCCGTGAGCACGCTCACCAGCACAGTCACCGCCGAGCCACCTGCCGTCACCGGCCGCCGGCAGCCGCTGCACGACTGGCGGCCCGAAGACCCCGACTTCTGGCGTACGACGGGTGCGCCGATCGCCCGCCGCAACCTCTGGGTGTCGATCTTCGCCGAGCACGTCGGCTTCTCCGTGTGGAGCCTCTGGTCGGTGACCGTGCTCTTCCTCGGCCCCGCGTACGGCATCGACCCGGCCGGGAAGTTCCTGCTCACCGCCGTACCGGCCGCGCTGGGCGCGGTGCTGCGGCTGCCGTACACCCTGGCGGTGGCCCGCTTCGGCGGGCGACGCTGGACGATGATCAGCGCTCTCCTGCTGCTGATCCCGACGGTGCCGATGACGATTCTGCTGGAACCCGGGGTGTCCTACGCCACCCTCATGGTGCTCGCCTGCCTCACCGGCGTCGGCGGCGGCAACTTCGCCTCCTCGATGGCGAACATCAACCTGTTCTACCCTCAGCACCTCAAGGGCCGCGCCCTCGGGCTCAACGCCGGCGGCGGTAACCTGGGCGTACCGGCGGTGCAGCTCGTCGGGCTGGCGGTGCTGGCCACCGCCGGCGCCGCGTACCCCCGGTTGGTGCCTGGTCTACCTGCCGCTGATCGTGCTGGCCGCGCTGGCGGCGGCCCGCTGGCTGGACACCGTGCCCGGAGCGCGCAACGAGCCGGGAGCGCTGCGCGAGGCCGCCCGGGACCCGCACACCTGGATCATGTCGCTGCTCTACATCGGGACCTTCGGGTCGTTCATCGGGTTCGGCTTCGCCTTCGGTCAGGTTCTCCAACTCCAGTTCGCCGACCGGTTCCCCACCCCTGTCGACGCCGCCTGGCTGACCTTCCTCGGGCCGCTGATCGGTTCGCTGATCCGGCCGCTGGGCGGGCACTTCGCCGACCGGCTCGGCGGGGCCCGGGTGAGCTTCTGGAACTTCGTGGCGATGGCCCTCGGCGCCGGCACGGTGCTGTACGCGGCCCGCGAGCGCTCGTTCGGGCTCTACCTGGCCGGCTTCCTGGCCCTCTTCGTCTTCTCCGGGGTCGGCAACGGCTCCACGTACAAGATGATCCCGGCGATCTTCCGGGCCCGGGCGGCGGACGCGGTGGCCGACGGCACACGCGACCCGGAGGACGCCGCGCGGTGGGCGCGACGGATGACCAGCGCGTTGATCGGGATCGCCGGCGCGATCGGCGCTTCCGGCGGGGTGCTGGTCAACATCGCCTTCCGCCAGTCGTTCCTCAGCTCCGGCAACGCGGACGCCGCCTACCTGGCGTTCATCGGCTGGTACGCGCTGTGCATCGCGGTGACCTGGGTGGCGTACCGTCGCCCGGGGTCGTTCAATCGGCTCGCCGGTGTGTGAGCTGGGTCATGCCAGCGCGCCGGAGCGCGGCGGCCGACCCCCGTTTTGACCTGCCGATGGGGCGCCGGGTATCGTTGCCTGCTGTTGTACGACATCCAGAGGCGTGCCCTATCAGGTACGCTTGGTCGTTCGTGCGCGCTGGTCCGGCCTGCTAGATCTGGTCACCTCGGCGCGCGACCCCAGACCGACGACGAGACAAGGTAGACCTGTGCGTACGTACAGCCCGAAGCCGGGTGAGATCGAGCGTCAGTGGCACGTCATCGACGCCTCTGATGTCGTGCTGGGCCGCCTGGCCACCCACGCCGCCACGTTGCTGCGTGGTAAGCACAAGCCGACTTTCGCGCCGCACGTCGACACGGGCGACTTCGTCGTCATCGTGAACGCGGGCAAGGTCGCGCTGACCGGCAACAAGCGCCAGACCAAGGTCGCTTACCGCCACTCGGGTTACCCGGGTGGTCTCAAGCAGGTCGGCTACGACGAGCTGCTGACCAAGCGCCCCGAGCGGGCCATCGAGCTGGCTGTGAAGGGGATGCTCCCGCACAACAAGCTCGGCCGTCAGCTGATCAAGAAGCTGAAGGTCTACGCCGGTGCCGAGCACCCGCACCTCGCGCAGCAGCCGGTGCCGTTCGAGATCAAGCAGATCGCGCAGTGAGCGCGGGCGAAGGAAGCAGCATGACCGACATCACCACCGAGACCGAGGTTGCCCCCGAGGCCACCGAGGCGCCGGCGCCCGTCGCCCGCGCGCCGCGTGGTGACCGCCCGATCCAGACCGTGGGTCGGCGCAAGGAGGCTATCGTCCGGGTCCGTATCGTTCCGGGCACCGGCAAGATCACCTGCAACGGCCGCGACCTCGAGGCCTACTTCCCGAGCAAGGTGCACCAGCAGCTCATCAAGGACCCGCTGGTCACCGCCGAGAAGCCCGAGGCGTTCGACGTCATCGCCAACCTGCGTGGCGGCGGCACCACCGGCCAGGCCGGTGCGCTGCGGCTGGCCATCGCCCGCGCGCTGATCGTCAACGAGCCGGACGACCGCCCGGCCCTCAAGAAGGCCGGCTTCCTCACCCGGGACGCCCGGGTCAAGGAGAGCAAGAAGTACGGCCTCAAGAAGGCCCGTAAGGCTCCTCAGTACTCGAAGCGCTGATCTTTCCCAGCGCGTTGTACTTCTGACGGACGGCCGGTCCGCCTCCCTGAACCGGGGAGGTGGGCCGGCCGTTCCGCTTTCTCCTCATCGGCAGTTGCTCATCGGAGGTTGGCGGGTATGGGTCGGATGTTCGGCACGGACGGCGTACGCGGGCGGGCGAACGCGGATCTCACTCCCGAGTTGGCGCTCGCACTCGCGGTGGCCGCCGCGCACACACTCGCCGAGACGGACCGCAGTCACCCGCCACTCGCCGTCGTCGGCCGGGACACCCGGGCCAGCGGCGAGATGCTGGAGGCCGCCGTGGTGGCCGGGCTGACCAGCGCCGGCGCCAACGTGGTGCGGGTCGGGGTGCTGCCCACCCCGGCGGTGGCGTTCCTCACCGCGGAGGCGAAGGCCGATCTGGGCGTGGTGCTCTCCGCGTCACACAACCCGATGCCGGACAACGGCATCAAGCTCTTCGCCGCCGGTGGTCACAAGCTGCCCGACGAGATCGAGATGAAGATCGAGGCTGCGGTGGAGGCGAACGCCACCACCGCCTGGGACCGCCCGATCGGCGCCGGCGTCGGCCGGGTGCACGACCTTCTCGACGGCGCGGACCACTACGTGCAGCACCTGGTCGGCGCACTGCCGCACCGGCTGGACGGGATCAAGGTCGTCGTCGACTGCGCCAACGGCGCGGCGAGTGAGGTGGCTCCGGTCGCCTACCGGGAGGCTGGTGCCGAGGTCGTCGCGATCCACGCCGAGCCCGACGGCCTGAACATCAACGACGACTGCGGCTCCAACCACATCGAGGCCCTGCGTGAGGCCGTGGTGCAGCACGGCGCCCACCTGGGCATCGCCCACGACGGCGACGCCGACCGGATCGTGGCGGTCAGCGCCGACGGCGACGAGGTCGACGGCGACCAGGTCATGGCGATCCTCGCGCTGGCCATGCGGGAGGCCGGCACCCTCACCCAGGACACCCTGGTGGCGACCGTGATGAGCAACCTCGGTCTGCGCCTGGCCATGTCCGCGCAGGGCATCCGGCTGGTCGAGACCAAGGTCGGTGACCGGTACGTGCTGGAGGAGCTGCGCGCCTCCGGTCTGGCGCTCGGCGGCGAGCAGAGCGGCCACATCGTCATGCCCGCCCACGCCACCACCGGCGACGGGGTGCTCACCGGTCTGCACCTGATGGCCCGGATGGCCGCCACGGGCCAGTCGCTCGCCGAGTTGGCCACGGTGGTCACCAAGCTGCCGCAGGTGCTGATCAACGTGCCGGTCGGCGACCGGACCGTCGGGGCCAACGCGCCGGCCGTCCGCGCCGAGGTCGAGCGCGCCCTGGCGGAGCTGGGGGAGACCGGGCGGGTGCTGCTGCGCCCGTCGGGCACCGAGCCTCTGGTCCGGGTGATGGTCGAGGCCGCCACCGAGGCGACCGCCCGCGAGGTTGCCGAGCGGATCGCCGCCCTGGTGCGTACGGCCAGCCCCGCCGCGTCGTAGCCGACCGCACGCCGGCCGGGCTCTCCGGCCGGCGCTCCGGCAGCCCGCGTCAGCGGGTCAGGGCGCGCAGCCGGGTGACCGCCTCGGTCAGCACCTCCGGACGCTTGCAGAACGCGAACCGGACCAGTCGCCGGCCGGCCTCGACGTCGTCGTAGAACACCTGGGTGGGCACCGCCACGACGCCGCAACGCTCGGGCAGCGACCGGCAGAACTCCATCCCGTCGGTGCCGCCGAGGGCGGTGACGTCGGCGGTGACGAAGTACGTGCCCTCCGGAGTCAGCACGTCGAATCCCGCGTCGACGAGGCCGCCCATGAGCTGGTCGCGGCGCTGCTGGAGTCCGTCGCGGAAACCCGTGTAGTAGTCGTCGGGCAGGGCCAGCGCCACGGCGACCGCCGGTTGCAGCGGCGCGGCGTTGACATAGGTGAGGAACTGCTTCACCCGTAGCACCGCCGAGACCAACGCCGCCGGGCCGCTCGCCCAGCCGATCTTCCAGCCCGTACAGGAGAACGTCTTGCCGGCCGACGAGATGCGCAGCGTCCGCTCCCGCATCCCGGGCAGCGTCGCCAGCGGCACATGTGGGCTGGACGCGTCCGTGAACACCAGGTGTTCGTACACCTCGTCGGTGACCGCGTACGCGCCGTATTCCTGGCACAGCTCGGCCACCAGCGCCAGCTCGGCCGGCGTGAACACCTTGCCGGTCGGGTTGTGCGGCGAGTTGAGCAGCACCAGTCGGGTGCGCGGCCCGAACGCCGCCCGCAGCGCCGCCGGGTCGAAGGCGTACCGGCCGTCCGCGCCGGGACGCAGCGTGACCGGTCGCCGGACCGCGCCGGCCAGCGCGATCGAGGCGGCGTACGAGTCGTAGTACGGCTCGAAGCAGACCACCTCGTCGCCCGCCTCGCAGAGGGCGAGGATGCTGGCCGCCACCGCCTCGGTCGCGCCCGCCGTGATCACGATCTCGCTGTCCGGGTCGTACACCAGGTCGTGGAACCGGCGTTGATGCGCCGCGACGGCCGCGCGCAGGGCGGGGATGCCCGGACCGGGCGGGTACTGGTTCTGCCCGCCGCGCAGCGCCTCGGCGGCGGCGGCCAGCATCTCCGGCGGGCCGTCCGTGTCCGGGAAGCCCTGGCCGAGGTTGACCGCCCCGGTCCGCACGGCGAGGGCGGACATCTCGGCGAAGATCGTCGTGCCGAACGGCCGCATCCGGGCCACCAGCGGGTCGACATCGGTGCTCGTCGTCACCTGCGCCAGCCTACGGCCATGCGCCGGCCCGACCCAGCCTTAGAGACTGTCGGGTAACTGGGTGGGGGCGGAACGTCACGCCGAGACACGTCGATGGAAGGTCCTCGACAAATAGATC